>CALRZK010000178.1:0-6475 GCA_943372615.1 Bradyrhizobium ivorense
CGCGAGCGTACGCCGCGAGAAAGTCGCTCAGGCTTTGGCGCGCGTCGGCTTGTCCGACAAGGCAAAAGCCTGGCCGCGCGAACTTTCCGGCGGACAGGCTCAGCGCGTCGCTATTGCGCGCGCGCTGGTGCCGCAGCCGGAAGTGCTGCTGCTCGACGAACCCTTCTCCGCGCTTGACGCGTTTACGCGGCGGGACCTGCAGGACCATTTGCTCGACCTGTGGGCCGATATGCGCCCGACGCTGGTGCTCGTCACCCATGACGTCGATGAAGCCGTCGTGCTGGCCGATCGCGTGCTGGTGATGCGACCGCGGCCGGGAAGACTGTTCGCCGAGATCGATGTCGGGCTCGCCCGCCCGCGCGACCGCGCATCGCCGCTGTTCGATGCGGTGAAAAAACGCGTCCTTACGGCGCTCGATCGTTCGCTGGATCGCGATGTGCCGGATCACGCACCTGCCGAGGCCGTTGGCGCCTGGTGGTGACTTCGCGCCACCACGCGCCTACAAGCGACAACTAACAAATCTGAGGGAGAACCATGATGGACGCCGCAACGCTCCGCGCCACCCAGGCGCCGATCAAGGAACGCTACAAGACCGATCCGCAAGCCGCTTTCATCACGCTGAAGGCCAAGGGCTCCATCGACAATGACGGCATCGCCTGCAAGGTCGAGACCGGCCGGCAGATTGCCGCCGCCGGCCTGCATCCGGCCACCGGCGGCTCCGGCCTCGAACTCTGCTCCGGCGACATGCTGCTGGAAGCCCTCGTCGCCTGCGCCGGCGTCACGCTGAAATCCGTCGCCACAGCCGTCGAGATACCGCTCAAGTCCGGCAATGTCGTCGCCGAAGGCGATCTTGATTTCCGCGGCACGCTGGGTGTCGACAAGGAAGCCCCGGTGGGTTTTGCTGAAATCCGCCTGCGCTTCGATGTCGAGACCGATGCACCGCAGGACAAGCTCGATTTGCTGCTCAAGCTCACCGAGCGCTATTGCGTCGTCTATCAGACCATCAAGAACGGCCCGAAGGTTTCGGTGGCGCTCAACCGGGTCTGACAACCCTGTTCTGTCATGGCCGGGCTTGTCCCGGCCATCCACGTCTGACACGACATGGATGCTCGGCTGCCGGGCATGACAAAGAAGAACAACAAATGTCCCCCGACGTCGCCTTCATCGCCGTTCTGATCCTGCGCATGGCGATCACCGCCGCCTTCGTGATCTCCGCCTCCATCATCACCGAACGCTCCGGCCCCGCGATCGGCGCCCTGGTGGCCACGCTGCCGATCTCGGCAGGCCCGTCCTATGTCTTCCTCGCCATGGATCACGACGCTGCCTTCATCGCTCAGGGTGCATTGGCGAGCTTGCCGATCAATGCGGCGACGATGTTTCTCGGCCTCACCTACATTCTTCTGGCGCAGCGTAACAACGTCGTCGTCAGCCTTGGCTGCGCGGTCATCGTCTGGTTCGCGCTGGCTTTCGTCATCCGGCTGATCGACTGGACGCTGCTCGGCGGCATCGCCGTCAATGTCGTCACTTTCGCAATCTGTCTGCCGCTGATGCAGCGCTTTCGTCACGCGAAAATGCCGCTGATCACCCGCCGCTGGTACGATATCCCTTTGCGCGCCTTGCTCGTCGCGACGCTGGTCGGCGCCGTGGTAACGCTCTCCGCCACCATCGGCCCGACCGGATCAGGCATGCTGGCGCTCTACCCCATCGTGTTCACCAGCCTGATGCTGATCCTGCATCCGCGCATCGGCGGCCCGCCGACCGCGGCGGTGATCGCCAATGGCGGCTGGGGCCTGATGGGCTTCGGCATTGCCGTCGCCGTGATGCACGTGCTCGCGCTGCGCTACAGCTCAGCAATTGCACTGAGCGCCGCATTGCTGATCTGCATGGCGTGGAATCTCGGCCTGTGGTCGTGGGGTCGGCGGAAGGCGCGATACGTTTAACCTCTCCCCGCTTGCGGGGAGAGGTCGACTGGAACGCGCGCAGCGCGTGGAGGTCGGGTGAGGGGGCTCTCCATTTACTCCGAGCTCGCGGAGGCTCCCCCTCATCCGTCCCGGCGTCGCTACGCTTCGCCAGGCCACCTTCTCCCCGCAAGCGGGGAGAAGGTACTAAGCAGCCGCCGCGTCGCTATTCGCCAGCAGATGGATCAGTGCCCGCTTGATTGCGGCCTGCCGCGTCGGCGCGGTGATCTGCGCGCCGAGCAGATCGGTGACATAGAACACGTCCCGCGCACGCTCGCCGAAGGTTGCCACATGCGCCGAAGCGATGTTGAGATTCAGTTTCGAGATCGCCGTCGTCAGCTGATACAGCAGGCCCGGACGGTCCAACCCTGACACCTCGATCACCGTATAGCGATCCGACCACTGATTGTTGACGATGACTTCCGGCTCGACGGTGAACGCCTTCAGCGCCGCCTTCTTCGACGAACTCGACGAGGCGCGCTTCGCCACCGTCTCCGGCAGCCGCACCTTGCCTTCCAGCACGTCCTCGATCATGTCGCCGATCCGCGTCGCGCGGCGGCCTTCGTCATCATCGCGATCGTATTCACGCGAGATCGCGATCGTATCGAGCGCGCGGCCATCAGTGGTCGTATAGATCTGCGCGTCGACGATATTCGCACCCGCGGCCGCGCAGGCGCCGGCAATGATCGACAGCAGCCAGGGATGATCGACCGCGAGGATCGTCAGTTCGGTCACCGCCCGCGCTTCATCGAAGCCGACATTGATCGCCAGCTTGTGGCCGGCCTGCTCGCTCGCCTGCAGGAAACGCGCGTGACGGATCTTGTGTTCGATATCGACCTTAAGCCAGTAGGCCGGATAATGCCGTGAAATATAGGCGTTGAGCTGCGCCTCCGGCCATTCGGTGAAGGCGCGGCGAAACTCAGCCTGCGCGGCGGCGATGCGCTGGGCGCGGTTCACTTCCGAGAAGCCGCCGGTGAGCACAGGCTCGGTTTCGTAATACAGCGTACGCAGCAGCTGGGCCTTCCAGCCGTTCCATACGCCCGGCCCGACGCCGCGGATATCTGCAGTGGTCAGGATCGTCAGCAGTTTCATCTGCTCGACCGACTGCACCACCGCCGCAAAATTCTCGATGGTCTTGGTGTCCGACAGGTCGCGCGACTGCGCCACCGTGGACATGGTCAGATGCTCCTCGATCAGCCACGCCACCAGATCGGTATCGCCGGCATTGAAGCCGAGCCGCGGACACAGCCGCCGCGCCACCTTGGCACCGGCGATCGAGTGATCCTCCGGGCGTCCCTTGGCGATATCGTGCAGCAGCACGGTGACATAGATCACCGCGCGATGCTCCGGACGGATTTTTCGCATCAGGTCGGACGCCAGCGCGAATTCTTCGTTGCCGCCGCGCTCGATCTCCTGAAGGATGCCGATGCAGCGGATCAGATGCTCATCCACCGTATAGTGGTGATACATGTTGAACTGCATCATCGAGACGATGCGGCCGAAGGCCCGGATGAAGTGACCGAGCACACCGGTCTCGTTCATCCGTCGCAGCACGATCTCGGCATTGTCCGAGGTCAGGATCTCCATAAAAATCTTGTTGGCCTCGGGATCCTCGCGCACCGCCGGGGTGATCAGCCGCAGCGAGCGCGTCGCCGTGCGCATCGCATCGGGATGGAAAGCGAGATTGTTCTTCTGCGCCAGGCGGAAGAACCTGAGCAAATTGACCGGGTCTTCCTTGAAGACATCGGGTGCTGCGAGATTGATGCGGTTGTTGTCGATGATGAAAGCATCGCTACCCGGCACGCGGCGGCGCTTGGTCTCCGGCATCAGCTTGGCCATCATGCGCGTCAGCGCCGGCGCCGGCTTGGCCTGCTGGTCTTCCAGCTTGGCGCACAGGATCGCCGTGAGATCACCGACTTCCTTCGCGATCAGGAAATAGTGCTTCATGAAGCGTTCGACATCCTGCATGCCGGGATGCGAGGTATAGCCGAGCCGCACCGCGATCTCGCGCTGCAGGTCGAAGGACAGCCGCTCTTCCGGCCGCTTGGTCAGGAAGTGGATGTTGCAACGGACCGACCACAAGAAGTCTTCGCAGCGCTTGAAGGTGCGATACTCCTGCGCATCGAACACCCCGCGCGCCACCAGCTCCTTGCTGTCGCGCACGCGATAGACATATTTCGCGATCCAGAACACCGTGTGCAGATCGCGCAGCCCGCCTTTGCCGTCCTTGACGTTCGGCTCGACCAGATAGCGCGACTGCCCGCCGCGGCGATGCCGCTCCTCGCGCTCGGCGAGTTTGGCTGCAACGAATTCGGCCGCGGTGCCTTGCACCACTTCCGCATCGAAACGCGTGACGAGTTCGTCGTAGAGCGCCTTATCACCGGCGAGGAAGCGGGTCTCAAGGATCGCCGTGCGGATGGTCATGTCACCGCGCGCCTGGCGGATCGATTCGTCCACCGAACGGGTGGCGTGGCCGACCTTCAGCCCCATGTCCCACAGGCAATAGAGGATGACTTCGGCAACCTGCTCCCCCCAGGCGGTCTGTTTGTAGGGCAGCACGAACAGCAGATCGATATCCGACTCCGGCGCCATCAACCCGCGGCCATAACCGCCGGTGGAGACGATCGACATGCGTTCGCCGCTCGACGGCAGCGGCGCGTGATAGAGATGCTTGATCGCCGCATTGAACAGCAGGCGGATGATATCGTCCTGCACGTCGCAGAGCCGCTCGGCGCAGCGCCGACCGTGACGGTCCTTCAGCAGCACCGCCTCCGCCGCCTCGCGCGCCGTCATCAGTTCGGCTTTGAGCAGTTTGGCGAGTGCAGCGCGAAACAGGTCGCTCTTGCCGCGATGCTCCGCGGCGAGCGCATCGATCTCGGCGGCAATCCGCACGGTATCGAATTCGACTTCGGGGGCCGTCTCGGTCTTCAGCACAGCACTGTCCATAGGCATCCCGGATATCGGACAGCACCCGCGCTGTCACGGTGATTGTGATCCAACAGTTAGTTCATGCTGCCGTTTGCGCAATCGAAGAAACGACATCCTCAAAGCGAGCGCGTCGGCGCACAATATCTTCTCGTTGACGAAAGCGCATAAGCAATTGAAATTAAACAGAGTTTTTGCATCGCAGCGCGGTGCTGTCCAGCCGCTACCGGCGCGCTGGATGGATGTTGCTGGCGCGCAGGGACGAACATCAATTCAGGGGAGATTCGAATGTTCAGCCTATCACGGCGCGCTGTCGCCGGTCTGATCGTGAGCGCGGCACTGCTACCAGCCACCGCCTTTGCCGCCGATCCGCTCAAGGAGATCCGGCTCGACTGGGCGACCTATAATCCGGTCTCCATCATCCTCAAGCAGAACGGCCTGCTGGAGAAAGAATTCGCCAAGGACGGCATCAAGATCACCTGGGTGCAGTCGGCCGGTTCCAACAAGGCGCTCGAATTCCTCAATGCCGGCTCCATCGATTTCGGCTCCACCGCCGGCTCCGCCGCGCTGGTCGCCAAGATCAACGGCAATCCGATCAAGTCGGTCTATGTCTATTCGCGGCCGGAATGGACCGCGCTGGTGACGACCAAAGACTCCAAGATCGCCTCCGTCGCCGATCTCAAGGGTAAGCGCGTCGCGGTGACCCGCGGCACCGATCCGCACATCTTCCTGGTCCGCGCACTGCTCGATGCCAAGCTGACCGACAAGGACATCACCCCGGTGCTGCTGCAGCATGCCGATGGCAAGGCCGCACTGATCCGCGGCGATGTGGATGCCTGGGCCGGCCTCGATCCGATGATGGCGCAGGCCGAAGTCGAGGACGGCGCAAAACTGTTCTTCCGCAAACCCGAGGCAAATACCTGGGGCATCCTGAATGTCCGCGAACAGTTTTTGAAAGACTATCCGGATGCCGCGCGCCGCGTGCTCGCCGTCTATGAAGACGCGCGGAAATATTCGCTGGAGAACTATCCGGAACTGAAGAAGGCCTTTATCGGCGTCACCAAGCTGCCCGACGCCGTGGTCGACAAGCAGCTCAAGGAGCGCACCGAACTCACCCACAGCCGCATCGGCGCGCCACAGCGTGAGTCGATCCTCGCCGCAGGCCTCGCGCTGCAGCAGGCCGGCGTGATCGACGCCAAGGTCGATGTGAAGGCCACGGTGGATGCCCTGATCGACGATCAGATCCCGCTGCCGAAGAGCTGATGAGCATCGCCCTCGATACGCCGACGCCGGTGGCGGAAGCCCCGGCGCAGCAAGTTACGACCGGACGCTGGCAGCGCCTCGCGCGGCCGGCGCTCGGCATTGTATTGCCGCTCACCCTCGCGCTCGCCTGGGAAGCTACGGTCTGGGCAGGCTGGTCGAACGGCCGCCTCGTTCCGCCGCCGTCGCGCGTCATCGCCACCATCACCGAACTCGCGCAAAGCGGCGAACTCACCAAGCACGTCACCACCACGCTGATCCGCGTCGCCGCTGGCTTCGGCTTCGGCGTCATTGCCGGCACGCTGCTCGGCGCCGTCTCCGGCTATTGGGGC
>CALRZK010000179.1:0-6463 GCA_943372615.1 Bradyrhizobium ivorense
GTGACAGCACCACACGCACCGGCCGCTTCGCAACCTTTGCAGCGGCCGCGCCAAGAATCTGGTGGCGCCACAATGTCTTGCTGCCAAATCCGCCGCCCACGAATGGGGAGGTCACGTGGACCTGCTTTTCCTCGAGGCCAAATACTTTCGCCAGCGTCCAGGCCGCATGGGCGACCGCCTGCGTTGCGTCGTGGACGCGTAACTCATCGCCATGCCAGACGAGTGTCGCGGCATGCAATTCGATCGGATTGTGGTTATGCCCTGGGGTCCGATAAACCGCATCGGTCTTTGCGGGAGCGTCCGTGAACAGTTTGTCGGCGTTGTCGATCTCCAACTTCAACGGTTCGCCCTGAAACTGGCCCGGCTCTACGCCTTTGGCGCGCGCCTCTTCGAGCGAGGTTGAACCCGGTTCGGCTTCGAAGCGGACGCGGATCAGGGACTCAGCGTGGTCGGCCTGCTCTTGTGTTTCCGCCAGGACCATGGCAATCGGCTGTCCGTTCCAGTGGATGCGGTCGTCCTGCATCACCGCAAGGTCGTCACCACTGGCAGCCTTGGCGTCGGTGCCGAACACAGGCGCGTGATTCAGCCGCGGCGCGTTGAGATGGGTCATCACGAGAACTACGCCGGGCGCGTTCTCAGCGTCGCTGGTCACGATTTCAGCGATGCGGCCGCGCGCGATGGCGGCATAGCGGATGGCAGCGTAGGTCAAGCCTTCCATCGCATATTCGGCTGCAAACTTAGCCTTTCCGGACACTTTTAGCGGGCCATCGATCCGGGAAACCGGCTTGCCGATCAAGCCATGCTTTTCGTGAATCAAGGGATCGGGATCACCGCCGGGCATCCAGCTATCGGGAGCGAGTGCGACCGCCTTTTTCATCACCGTCTGGACGGCATCCTTGACCAGGCTCATTTGGCGGTCTCCCCATCATGCGCAGCAAGCTTGACGAAGGCGTCCACAATAACACGTTTCGCCAGATCGATCTTGAATGTGTTGTCTTGCAGGCCCTCGGCGGCTGCGAGTTCAGCCTCGGCCGCATCCCGGAAAGCAGCTTCGGTAGCGGGGCGGCCTTTCAGTACTGCCTCGGCCGCGTGAGCGCGCCATGGCTTGTGGGCGACACCGCCCAGCGCGAGGCGTGCGTCGCGAATGGTCGAACCATCCAGTTCGAGAGCCGACGCGACGGACACCAAAGCGAAGGCATAGCTCGCGCGGTCGCGCACTTTTCGGTAGTTCGAGCGCGCGGCAAAGCTTTTGGCGGGCAGGGTGATGGCGGTGATCAGGTCGCCCGGTGCGAGGACTGTTTCAATCTCGGGCGTGTTGGCCGGCAAACGGTGAAACTCGGCCAAGGGAATAGTACGCGTTCCCGTTGGGCTCCGTATGTCTACCGAGGCATCGAGCGCCACCAAGGCCACGCACATGTCCGACGGGTGGGTGGCGATGCAATGCGACGAGGCGCCGAGGATGGCGTGATAGCGGTTGAATCCGCCGACCGCGTCGCAGCCATCACCCGGATGGCGTTTGTTGCATCGGGCAGCGTCGTCATAAAAATATGCGCATCGGGTTCGCTGCAGAACATTTCCGCCGACCGTAGCCATGTTGCGGATCTGTGCCGACGCGCCGGCGAGGATTGCCTGGCTCAGCAGAGGGTAGCGGTCGCGCACACGGCGATCGGCAGCCACCGCCGTGTTCTTGGCTCCAGCGCCTATCCTGAGGCCGCCGCCATCCAGATCCTCAATCTCATTTGACAGGCCGGTGACGTCAACAAGCAATGTCGGCCGAGCGATGGTCTCTCGCATCAGATCGACGAGATTGGTTCCACCGCCGAGAAATTTCGCGCCCTGTCGTCCACCCAGCGCCACAGCGCTTTGACGATCGGCGGCTCGCTCATACAAAAAAGGAGTCATTTGACACGCTCCTGGGTGGACGCGGTTGCTCGGTGGGAGCCGAAGGTCTCGCTGATAGCTTCAACGATTCCGTTATACGAACCACAACGACAGAGATTGCCGCTCATCCGCTCCCGCAGTTCCTCGATTGTCAGTTCGATGGTCTCAGTGTGCAGATCGGCCGTGACGTGGCTGGGAACGCCGCGTTCAAGCTCGCTGGCCATTCCGATCGCCGAGCAGATCTGGCCTGGCGTGCAATAGCCGCATTGAAAGCCGTCATGGGCGACAAAGGCTTCCTGCAGCGGATGCAGCGATCCAGCTTCTGAAAGCCCTTCAATGGTGATGATCGATCGCCCTTCATACTGGACGGCAAGTGCCAGACAGCTATTGATGCGCTCGCCATCTACCAGGACCGTGCAAGCGCCGCACGCGCCTTGGTTGCAGCCCTTTTTGGTGCCTGTGAGATCGAGGTGATCACGCAGTAGATCCAGCAGCGACGTCCTGACATCGACATCAGCTGCGAGCTGGCGCCCGTTGATGGTAAAGTGCATGAGGGCCTCCGCCGGAAGTGATCGACGGCAGTTGTGCCGCCTTGGATCTAGGGGATATGACAAAGATGAAGCAGCTCGGTTCCACACCCGCCGCCCACACGCTGCGTCACGGCTGTTTCGGGAGCGGGACGTTGCCTTCGATCAGCTTTTCATCCTTGAGTGCTGCCCAGAATTCGGGTGCTATCTTCGTCCGCATGGCGTTGTAGTTTTCCGAAGCCTGTTGCGGGCTCCGTGCGCCCACGATCAGTGCAACCGCGACATCAGGGGCGGCAGAAAATTGAAGTGCAGCCGTCCGGAGATCGACGCCAAACCGAGCCGCGACGGCACGCAGCTTGTCGCGCTTGGCGATCGCCGCTGCGGGGATTTTGAAGTTGTCGGCGCCGTAATTGAAACGACCGCTACCGGACACGAAACCGGCATTGAGTGCAGAACCGATCACCAGCGAAACGTTTTTCTCTCGCACCGCGGGGAAGACTTCGTTCACCGCATTGGCGTGATCTATCAGGGAATACTGCCGCGCGCACAGGCAGATATCGGGGTCGGCATCATTAATGACCTTCAGGATCGGCTCCGGCGTGTTCACGCCGATGCCCCAGGCTTTGATGATTCCTTCGTCGCGCATTTTCGACAGAGCCGGAAATGCGCCTTTGCGCGCGATCTCGTACTGCTCTTCCCAGCCATTCGGGAAATAGACAAAATCCGGTGAGATGTCGTGGACAAAGGCGATATCGAGGCTGTCCACGCCGAGGCGCTGAAGACTGTCCTCGATCGACCGGCGGACGCCATCAGCGGTGTAGTCGAATACGACATCGTTGGGCGAATCTGAAAACGGAAAGATCTCCTCGTGCTTATTGTTCTTCGAAGCCTTGAACAGCTTTCCGACCTTGGATGACAGGAGATAGTCGGTCCGCTTCTTGTTGTGCAGGAAATGACCGAAGCGACGCTCGGAAAGCCCAAATCCGTACCACGGCGCCACGTCGTAATAGCGCACACCCACCTCCCAGGCCGCCTCGAGCGTTGCTTCTGCCTCCTTGTCCGTGTGCTTGTTGAACTCGTTTCCAAGCGAAACGCCACCCAGGCCAAAGCGAAACTCGGGTTTGAAGATCTGTTGCGCACGATTGGTCATCATAAAATTCCTTGGCTAGTAGGACGGGAGATGTCGTCGATCCGCCGCGAAACCGGTTAGTCGGGAAAGGGTCGCTCGTTTGAGCTATCTACCGACGAGATTCGAACCGGAACGCCCTTGGCCGCTGGTGTTTTCGACATGCGATCGTGGTACCAGAGCGGGATCAGCGGGTTGGCTTCCGGATAATAGGCGCCGAGACAGCCGATCGGCAGATCAAATGGCGTGACAACAAGGCCATCGAGACGTCGCTCCACGCCATCGTCGGCATCGGAGAACAACGAGACCGTTTGGCCAGACTTCAAGTCGTGGCTGAGAATGTCTTCAGGACACATGAGAAGCACATCGCGCTTACCTTCGATACCGCGCAGCCGGTCCGACAATCCATAGATGGTCGTATTGAATTGATCGTTGGATCTCATGGTAATGAGACGGAAACGACCGGCTTTGTCTGGCACGCCGACAGACGTCAGTGACGCAGGCACGGTGAAATCGGCTTTGCCGGATTTCGTCTGCCATATGCGTTCGCGCACCTTGTTGCCGCGATAGAAGCCGCCGGGCGTGAACATGCGTTCGTTGAACTGCTTGAATTGATCCGGATAGGTCTCCTCGATCAGGTCGCGCACTTTCGCGTAGTCGGCTGTCCAATCGTCCCATGTCACCGCGGCGTTGCTCGGTAGGGTCGCCTTCGCGAGTCCGGCCACGATTGCGAGTTCGGAGCGCAACATATCGCTGGCTGGCGCGCGATGTCCGCGCGAGCCATGGACGCAGCTCAGCGAGTCCTCCATGGTGACGGTCTGCGGTCCTGCGGCTTGCTCATCGATCTCCGAGCGGCCGAGGCAGGGCAGGAGATAAGCCACGCGACCATTGATCAGGTGACTGCGGTTGAGTTTGGTGGCGATCTGAACCGTCAGCTGCATGTTGGGCCATGTCGCTTCCATCCGATCGCGTTCCGGAATGGCGCGCAGGAAGTTGCCACCCAATCCGATGAAGGCGCGTACGCTGCCGTCGATGATGCCTTCGCAGGCTTCGACAGTGTTCATCCCCTTCTTTCGCGGGGCCTTGAAGTCGAAGCGTTGTTCCAGATGATCCAGTGGAACCAGTTCGGGCTTCTCGGAAATGCCGACGGTGCGCTGTCCTTGCACATTGGAATGCCCGCGCACCGGCGAAATTCCTGCGCCAGGCCGGCCGAGATTGCCGCGTAACATCAGCAGATTCACCAGCATGCCGATGGTATCGGCGCCATGGACATGCTGGGTGACGCCCATGCCGTAAACGCCGATGACATTCTTGGCGGCGCAATAGATTTTTGCGGCTTCGGCAAGGTCTTCGCGGCTCAGGCCGGACTCCCGCTCGATGTCGCTCCAGTCAATTTCTTCGACATACCGGATGAATTCATCGAAGCCATGGGTGTTCTCAGCGATGAACTGCGTATCGAGCACGCGCTCATCCATGCCCTGCATGCGTTCATCAGCTGCAAGAACATGTTTGATGATTCCCATGATGGCCGCGGTGTCGCCACCGGGCCGGACCTGAAAGTAGAGGCTCGACAATTTGGTCGGTTTGCCGACGGTCATCTGGATCGGGTTTTGCGGATCGACGAATTCGATCAAGCCTTTTTCGCGGACGGGATTGAACGTGACGATCTTGCAGCCGCGTTCGACGGCGTCTTTCAGCGTGTGCAGGAAGCGCGGGCTGTTGGAGCCGGTGTTCTGGCCGAAGAAGAACAACGCATCGCAATCCTCAAAATCCTTCAGGACGCAAGTGCCCACTGGCGACCCAATGACCTTCTTGAGGCCGACCGACGTCGTCTCGTGGCACATGTTGGAGCTGTCGGGCAGATTGTTGTGGCCATAGAGGCGGGCAAACAATGCGTAGAGATAGGCGGTTTCGAGACTGGCGCGGCCGGAGGCATAGAAAATGGTCGATTTAGGATCAAGCGCTTTGAGCTCAGCGCCGATGGCCGCGAAGGCTTCGTCCCATTGAACCTCGACATACCGGTCGGTCGCCGCATCGAAGCGCATGGGGTGGGTTAGGCGGCCACTTTGTTCGAGATCGAAGTCGCTCCACCCGCGTAATTCGCTGACCGTATGCTGTTCGAAGAAATGCGGATCGCAGCGGCGCGATGTCAGCTCCCAAAGCGTGGCCTTGGCACCATTTTCGCAGAATTCGAGCGGATGTGGATGCTCAGGCTTGGTCCATGCGCAGGACACGCACATGAAGCCGCCTGGTTTGTTCTGGCGCGCAAGCGTTTCCAGCGCCGCCGGCGTCGCCCATTCCTTGCCGAACACGCTGGCGATCCCACGCAGCGATCCCCAGCCTCCGGACGGCCCTTCATATGTGACTGCTTCAGGAAGAGAGTCTTTCATCACGGGCTGCTTGTCGTTCAATGTCTGCGACCGAGGCTCGGCGCCTGCTCATTCTGGCGCGATGCGGCTGGAGCCTGCGCTGCTGCCGATGGTTCATGGAACGGGCAGCCGTTGAAGCGTGCGCGATACTCAGCGGAGTGGAGATAGGGTGCGCGGCGGGCGCGATTGATGTTGCCAAGCGGCTGATGGGCGGCGAGGCCGGTCCAGACGCTGAAGCGCATTTCTTCGTCCACTGCCTGAACGATTTCCGGGCTCCAGCTATCCTGCGGCTTCACGTGGATCGTGGCGACGCGATGAAACGGCGCATCCTGCTCGTCCCATTTCACGGTGGGGTCTTCGACGGGCTGCTTTTCGAGGTCTCGGCAGAGCTGCACGCGAAATTCCCATATTCCGTCGAGCGCTGCCATTTCCTGTCGGACGGTTTCGCGGATCGCATTCGGCCGATCCGAGGCATCGATGATCTGCCCGGTGCGTTCGGTCAACGAAGGGGAAATCGGAGCGATCGCGAATTTCGCGATGTAGTCACCGTAGCGAAACGG
>CALRZK010000180.1:0-6461 GCA_943372615.1 Bradyrhizobium ivorense
CGGAGCGGATCCTTCGTGGACAGGAAGACGGCCACCTCGCCCGAGGGCATCCGCACCTCTTCCTCAATCTGTTCTCCGATCCCCGTTTCCATGATCCGGCGATCGTTCGCCATGATGAAGGCGGCGCGCTCCGGATCCTTCAGAAAATCCGCGTCGGTCTGACCGAGAAATTCCGCCGGGGGCTTGCCGATGAGTTGCGCGGTACCGCGATCGGCCGCGATCATCCGTCCCTGGCGATCCTTGGCGAACACGACGCCGGGGGTGGCCTCCATGATCGTACGAGCCAGAATGTGCGCGCGATCGCGTTCGGCCTCGACCGACCGCCGACGTTCCAGATCGAGCAGGACACCGGGGAAACGCAACGGCTCGCCGTCCGCACTCCTGTCCACCCGCCCGTTCGCTTCGATCCAATAGTATCTGCCGTCCAGCCTCCGAACGCGGTAGTGATGGGCGTAGGGACCGCCCCGCGCAATGACCGCCTCAACGGCAGAAATCAGCCCCGGTTTGTCATCGGGGTGGACGGTCTCGATCACCTGCTCCAAGCTCAGGCCCGCACGGCCGCGGGACGCCGCAATGCCGAACGCCTCGGCAAACTGCTCATCGATCGTGAATTGGTCGGTCTTCAGGTCCCAAAACCAAGTCCCGATGATCGCTCCCGCCGCAAGAGCCAATTGAACGCGTTCGTGGTCGTCCAGCGTCCGTATCTCTTCCATCAATGTTCCTTGAATGCAGTGACCACACTGGCAACCACCGCAACGTGTCGTTCGCCCCGTTGTTCCCACGTCGGCATGCCTATAGCGTCTTGAAGGAGAATGACGTGTTGCGCATATTTGCAAGCGGTATCTTGGCATCTGGAGACGATCCCATGAGGTCTACTGTCCGGAAGCGCTCCGTGAATATCGGCGGCCATAAGACCAGCGTTAGCCTCGAAGACGAGTTCTGGAGCGCGCTGAAGGAAATCGCCAAGCGCGAAGGCGCCACGCTCTTCGAACTTGCCGCCAAGATTGATCGACAGCGGTCGCAAGAGGCCGTATCCAACCTGTCTTCCGCCCTCCGCCTCTACGTGCTCGACTACTACGTCAGGCAGAATCCGCCTCACACCCCGTCGTCCCTCCACTCCGAAGCTCGCGGCACGGCTGGGACCGGACTGGAGCCTGGCCGCTGAAGGACACGGACGGCTCGTCCGATGCCGCCTCGTTCGGCCGCGCGGCAACTACGCATATGGATTTGATCTGCAAGAAACCCATATGCGGCCGTAGCTCCCATTCATCGCCGACGCGCAGGTCGGCGAACGCCTCCGGCTAAATGGACACCCGATGTTCGACCCTTTTCTCGTCGAGTCGGCTACCGGTCTTCGGCGCATCACCACGCCGGCCGACGCCGCCGCCTTCATACGGGCTGTCGATCGCTCGACACGCCCTCATTGGCGTATCGCCCAGCGAATGGTGGATTGGGCATGGATGAGCTCAGCGGATGAGGAAGCGGCGGATATGGCGTTTCGGAATGCGCTTGAGATCGACGGGCTGCTACGCGATTAGCGTAGCGCGTCATGACCCGCTTCCGAGAGACGGAGTTCGCCGCCCGTTTCGGTGATCCACCCGAGCTCGCGGAGCCGTTGCAGTTTGGCTTCGCTGGGCTTGATGAACTGATGCCTGTTTGCGCGAATATCTCGGAGTACCCAGCGCAGGGCGATCTCGTCGAGGTGTTCATCTCCGGCGGAAGGATGCGGCATTCTGGAATCTGCTCATGCAAAGTGGCGGATGAAAGCGAGGCCGGCGAAAAGCCCCGCGATGGACAGGCAGACGGACCCCAGCACATACGCCATGGCGAGGCCGAGATCGCCCCGTTCGTAAAGCACGGACGCATCGAGGGAGAAGGCCGAGAAGGTCGTGTAACCTCCGAGAACTCCGGTCATGATAAACACCCGCCACGGCTGAGATGCCTGCCCCCTAAATGCGAGATAGCCGGCGATCAGCCCCATCGCGATCGATCCGCTGATGTTTATGAGAAAAGTGCCCCACGGAAAATTCGTGCCGAGCGCGCGACCGCTCAGGACGGTGACGCTGTAACGGAGAACGGACCCCAGACCGCCGCCGACCAGCACCAGAAGTAGTTCATGAGAAGCGAAGCCTCGTCTTCGAGTTCCCGAGACTACAAATCACGCGTAGGTAAGGCAAGCAGGCTTTTCCTGCTCGCTCCTACTCGCCCTGAACGCGCTCGGCAATTCTAGGTGGCCATCTCGCGCATGGCGGCAGCCACCGCTCCGGCGTCGTACGGCTTCGAGAAGAAACGCGCCCTCACGGGCAGATCGTCGTCCTTCACCTGCCGATAGCCGGAGACGACGATGATCTCGATGGGAGGCCACCGATCGCGGACCGCGGCCGCGAGCTTCATCCCGTCCATCGAACCAGGCATGTCGACGTCGGTGAATACGAGCCTGATGTCGGGCCTGCTTTCGAGGATCGCGACGGCCTCATCGGCGTTCGTCGCCGATATGGCGTGAAAGCCGGCGTCCTCGACAAGGTCGATGGCCATAAGCAGCAGGAGAGGCGAATCCTCTACTATCAATACGTTCTGGCGTTGAGACCCTGGCATATCACGTCCCCTCCCGTATGAGCGCGGTGGGGACCCGGAACGTGGCCGCAAATCCCGCGGGGTCGTAGACCTTCGAAACGTCGCGCGTGCCCAGAATACCCATGTCGATGAGTTTCGTTCCTAGACCGGAGCCTCCCGGCGGCTTCACCTCCGGTCCGCCCGACTCCCTCCACGTCAGTTCTAGCTGTCCGCCCCGGATAGTCCATTCGATGGCGACCTGCCCTGACGGAACGTGCAAAGCGCCGTACTTCACCGCATTGGTCGCGAGCTCATGGAAAAGCATCGCAAGCGATAGTGCAGCCTTGGCTTCGATCTCCACGTCGGGCCCCTCGATCAGGAACTGCTCCGGCTTCCCATGCGCCGCTAGAGCTCCGCGGATCACGTCGCCCATGTCCGCGGAAAGCCAGCCCTGACCGACGAGGACGTCCTGGGCGCGGCTGAGTGCCGCCAACCGCTGGTTGAAGGCGGCAAGCGCGGTCTTGTCCGAGGCTCCGCGGAGCGTCTGGGAGGCGATGGCCTGGACGAGCGTCATGGAATTCTTGAGTCGGTGCCCCAATTCGACATTGGCGAGCCTCAACTGCTCCTCGGCCAGCTTACGATCCGTGACGTCATGAACGGTCCCCAACATCCGGAGCGGTTTCCCCGCGGCGTCGAATTCGATCTGGCCACGACGCGATATCCAGGCGAGACGCCCGTCGTCCGCCCTGCGGATGCGGTACTCCGTGTGGAGAGGGCCGCTGGCCGAACGCCGGCTCTCGGTCGTCGAGCCGAGCCCCCGGTCCTCTTCCACCACGAGCCTCTCCACCGATGCCGGCTCGATGTTGGTCGCCACGGGCAAGCCGTAGACGCGACAGAACCTTTCGGTCACCGTCATCGTATCGGTGGGAATGTGGAGTTCGAAGCTACCGATCTTGCCCGCCTCCTGGGCCAGCCTCAGGCGCGTCTCGCTGACGCGGAGATCTTCCGCCAGATAGATCGTCTCCCTGACGACCTTCCGGAGCTCGAGGGTCTTCATCACCTGCTTCGCCATGACCTTTAGCAGGGACTTCTGAGTGTCGTTCAGCGACCTGGGCTTGTAGTCGAGAATGCAGAACGTACCCAATGGAAGCCCGTCGGTCGTCTCCAACAGGGCCCCCGCGTAGAAGCGCAAGCCCGGCTCACCGATGACCAGAGGGTTTCGGCAGAAGCGGTCGTCCCGGGTCGTATCCGGAACGACCGTGAGCCCAGGCTGGAGGATGGCGTGGGCGCAAAGGGAACTGTCGATGGGCGTCTCGCGCACGCCGAGGCCGACCTCGGCTTTGAACCACTGACGCCCGGAATCGATCAGATTAATGACAGAGATCGGCGCTTCGCACACCTCTGACGCGACGCGGACCATGTCGTCGAATTCCGATTCCCGAGGCGTGTCGAGGATGCCGTAGCTCCGAAGCGCTGCCAGACGTCTCTCTTCCTGAGGATGCAGAGCTGCTTTCAAGATATTCCTTCTCAAGCGCGGTCGCATGGAATCCTAGTGGAGGTCTAGCACCGTCATTGCCCCGGCGCCATGTGCCTATGCAGTCGAGTTGAGGTTACAACGCGACATTTGGCAGACGATATCCCCACCGGTTTCTTGTAAAATCGAACCGACGCGTTCGGGCTGGTCATGCACGCGAGTGGCCCGAACTGCCGCTCACCCGGACCGTAGAAGGCCCTGATCCCCCGGCCGGGGCTTTCGCCTGGACAAGTGATATCGCGGAAGGCGACGTCACTCCTGCGGAATGTCGTATCCTCCGCGGCGGGCCGTCGCGATCAGTGGAAATCCGATCTTCCTGCGCACATGCGCTACAATCGGATCGACCCTGCGAACATTGCACGATGGTCCATCGGAAATGTGCTCCAGCAGTTCTTCGCGGGCCCACACCCGGCCGGCGTTTTTCAATAGGTGGACGAGCAGGCGAAATTCAGCCGACGTAAGCGCGAGAGCGTAGCCGTTGATCGAGGCGAACTCGGTTCTCAGGTCGAGGCGAAGCGGTCCGACCTCGATGAATTCACGACCGTCCGCGTCGATCGGCGAAATCGCAATGCGCTGCGGGGGAACGAACGTTTTCATCGCAGGCTCACATTTCACGAGACACGAGATTCCGACATCACCGCAGATATCCCTGGCGTTCTTTGGGCAGCGAGCGGAATTTGTAGTGGAGCGGGCCGCAATCCCACGCACGGACTTGGGCTATCGGATGTCAACGCAGGCGAATGCGCCCCACCGTAAGCCGGCTATGTCCCGACGAGCCCTCCCGGTCAGAACGTCATGCACCTGACGTTGGCGCTAAAGTTCCTGCCCGATTGGTCTCGATCTGCTAACACAGCGCCTCAGGCAACCGACGCGTCGCAAGCGCGATTTGTTCCGCAAATAAAGAAACAAAAAAGGTTGGAAAACCCAAACGATTTTGCTGTCGCATGCAGATACAATGCGAGGCCAGTGCTCGGTACGCCGCACTCCTCGTCTTACAACAAGGGAATTGCGCATGGCCCTCAGCCGGTTCGCCGCCTCAAAGATAGTCGGGACATCAATCTCGACCGCGCTAGGATGCTGCGGGAGGAAGCGGAAAGATGCCCCCGGTGTGGAACGGAATCGGCTGTTGAAGCAGTCTCAGCAGATCGAGACCGGCTCTTCGGTGAAAGCGCATAAGAAGCACTCAGATCCGCAATGTCTAACTAGGAGACTTGAAGATGCCGCATCTGACCAATCGCAGTTGGACGGAAACAGATATCGCAAAACTCAAGAAGCTTGCCGAAGAAGGCGCGAGCGTGAACCGCGCGGCCGCGGCCCTCGACCGGAAGACCGACGCGGTGAAAAAGCAGTGCCGCGTCCACGGCCTTTCGCTCATAGGCACGCGGGAGGCCAAGGCCGCGATACGAGCGCTCGACGAGCGCGTAGAGCGTTAGTCGTTCAGCCGTTTTCGACTCCTCCAAGGCAGGTCTGACGAGCCCTCCTGTTGAGCAAGGGGTATCGCCGCCGGTGCGGACGCCGGGTAACAGTGCGTTCTGCGTGCCGACCTCGCCGTCTGGCGTGACGTACGCGCTGTCCGAGCCGCGCGGAGGCCCACCCGAGACGGCTATCGGTGCCCAGGTCGCCCCCCTCACCCCCGCCGCGAGCGGATATTATCACGCGGGCGGCGGTTGGCGCTCCCGATAATATGCCAGGATGAAGAGCCGGATCGCCGAAGATAGATTGTTATGGTTTCGGCCCTTGTCGATCTCCGCGATCAGATCCGACAACGTCCGTCCGCGCGCTACGGCGATCTCCTTGAGGCTCTCCCAGAATCCACTTTCGAGGCTCACGCTCGTCTTGTGGCCCGCGAGGTTTACGGATCTCTTGATGACCGGCGATTTCATGCGGCCTCCAAATTGATTTGTTTCAAAAAAGTCTCGCTGGGCAATTTACTCGCCGCGGAACAAGACGGAAGCTTGATTGCTCCGGACCGCCTTCGCCAGACCGAACGAGCCGATGCAAGCCAAGAGGATGGAAGCTCCAAACAGAACCGCGTCGCTGCCTGCCACACGATAGACGACCACACCGACGACGCCGCCCGCGACAAAAGACGCGATCGTAGCGGCATGCAGTCCGAGCCTGTGAAGGATGGAGCTACCGAATTCCACGGATTGCCGCGACATCAAAGCGTCGAGCAGATGACCCAATCCGATGCCGACATCGGTCACCATGCCCGACACGTGCGTCGTCCGCACGCGCGCATCCGAGATGCGCGTGACGACCGCGTTTTGCAGTCCCATGGCAAAGCTCAAGCCCAGGATCAGAAAAGGGCGGCGAGCCGATTCCGGGCCGTAGTCCTCGAAAAATCCCAACAGTGCGAGCAAGACCGCCTCGA
>CALRZK010000181.1:0-6446 GCA_943372615.1 Bradyrhizobium ivorense
ATCTTCATCGACGAAATCGATGCTGTCGGTCGTCATCGCGGCGCCGGTCTCGGCGGCGGCAATGACGAGCGCGAACAGACCCTCAACCAGCTGCTGGTCGAGATGGACGGTTTCGAAGCCAATGAAGGCGTGATCCTGATCGCTGCCACCAACCGTCCGGACGTGCTGGATCCCGCGCTGCTGCGTCCGGGCCGCTTCGACCGTCAGGTCGTGGTGCCGAATCCGGATGTCGTCGGCCGCGAACAGATCCTCAAGGTCCATGTCCGCAAGGTGCCGCTGGCGCCGGATATCAACCTCAAGACCATCGCGCGCGGCACGCCCGGTTTCTCCGGCGCCGACCTGATGAACCTCGTCAACGAAGCCGCTCTCACCGCCGCGCGCCGCAACAAGCGCATGGTGACCCAGAGCGAATTCGAAGAGGCCAAGGACAAGGTGATGATGGGCGCCGAGCGCAAGTCGCTGGTGATGTCCGAGGAAGAGAAGATGCTGACGGCCTATCACGAAGGCGGTCACGCCATCGTCGGCCTCAACGTCCCGGCCACCGATCCGATCCACAAGGCGACCATCATTCCGCGCGGCCGTGCGCTGGGCATGGTGATGCAGTTGCCGGAACGCGACAAGATGTCGATGTCGCTGGAGCAGATGACCTCGCGCCTCGCCATCATGATGGGCGGTCGCGTTGCCGAAGAGCTGATCTTCGGTCGCAACAAGGTCACCTCGGGCGCCTCGTCGGATATCGATCAGGCCACGCGTCTCGCGCGCATGATGGTCACCCGCTGGGGTCTTTCCGAAGAGCTCGGCACGGTCTCCTACGGTGACAACAATGACGAGGTTTTCCTCGGCATGCAGATGGGGCGCCAGCAGGCGGTCTCTGAAGCCACCGCGCAGAAGATTGACTCGGAGGTGCGTCGCCTCGTCGAGGACGGTTACAAGGAAGCGACCCGCATTCTCACCGAGAAGCGCGACGATCTCGAGACGCTCTCCAAGGGCCTGCTCGAATTCGAAACGCTGAGCGGCGACGAGATCAAGGATCTGCTCGACGGTAAGAAGCCGAACCGCGAGTCGGTGCTGGAGCCGACCGGTCCACGTACCTCGGCCGTGCCGCCCGCCGGCAAGCCGCGCCCGCGCCCGGATGGCGGCCTGGAGCCGCAGCCACAGGCGTAACGCGGATATCACGGGAAACATGCGAAACGCGGCCGAGAGGCCGCGTTTTTCGTTTGTGTTGGTGGAGAGGCCCAGTCGTTGCCGCTTAACGTTTCGCTGCTGTGTTGGCAGAGCAAAGGCACTGCCAATCGCAGCTAAATAGTTCTGTAACTTCTAGTTAATACGAACCAACTCAAAGTAGTTTGCTAATTTGGGGGGGGCGTCGCTCATGTCTGATACGGATGATACCATCTTCCAGCAGTTAACCTTTCGGGCGCCCGATTTTTCTCCGCCGGAAAAGACTGCAGGAAAGGGTAAGGAAGCATTTGCCCAAGACACTCGCGAGCCTTATCAGCGAGACTTGGGAAGGATCATTCATTCTGCGTCATTCAGACGGCTCCAGACGAAGACGCAGGTTATGGGCACTGGAGAAGGTGACTTCCATCGAACGCGCCTTACGCATTCACTGGAAGTCGGGCAGATTGGGCGCGGCATCGTCTGGAAGCTAAACGCTAATAGTGCGCCGACTTATTTAGAGTACTTGCCATCGACCGAGCTCATAGAAGCGATCTGCTATGCCCATGACATTGGGCATCCTCCCTATGGCCATGGGGGCGAGCGGGCCTTGCATGCCGAAATGAAAAATTACGGCGGCTTTGAAGGAAATGCTCAAACGCTTCGTGTGCTTACTCGGCTAGAGAAATACTATAAAGCGCATGGGACAAAGCCAACTAGGCGGTTGCTCCTGGGTCTTCTCAAGTATCCAGTTGCCTATAGCGAGTACGGCGAAAAGGCCCTCGAAAAGAAACCGCCAAAGTGTTTCTACGATGAGGATGTGGATTTAATCGCCAGACTTCTCGCGTTTGTTTCAGAGAACGATGCGAAGATTTTCAGATCTCTCGGTGATAACGCGAAGCCGAAATATAAAAGCTTCGATTGTTCAATAATGGAACTGGCTGATGACATCGCCTACGGTGTCCATGATCTGGAGGACGGCATCGGTCGAGGTGTATTGAGACGTGAAGAAATTGGATCTGAGCTTCTTTCGGGGTTCAGTGAGGCTGGTATTAATTCCGTACGCGACGTTAAGGTCGTGGATCTTTTGGACAAGCTTTTCTCTTCAGATACCTGTGAGCGCAAGCATGCGATCTCTCTTTTGGTCGGTTACTTTGTTACAGAAGTAGAGATTTCGCCGCAGAATAACTTTGAAAGTCCGTTTCTTGATCTCCAAGCGACTGTGCCGCTCCCTACGCGGAAACTTTTAGATCACCTCTCGAAGGAGATTACGTTTAAGAGCATTGTTCGGCGTCGAGAGGTTCAGACCTTAGAGTACAAAGGAGAAAAAATCATAGCCGATCTTTTTCGATCATTTGCGGAGAGACCTCTGTTGCTTGTTGGAAAAAGCAGTCTTGATCCGTTTGATTTGGGAGTAGGTGGCTTGCTTGAGAGGGCTGAGAACGAAAAAGTGCATTGGATGGAATTGCCCGACGATAACAGACGGCGTGTTGCTCGCGCGATTTGTGATTTTATTGCGGGTATGACGAATCCTTATGCTGAGAAGTATCATCGGCGCTTATTTGAGCCGGGATTTGGCAGCAGTACAGATGAGCTTTAGTTCTCGAAGAGCGTGATAACGCCTTTAAAAGACTTCGTGAACTGGGCGTTGTCATCCTACAAATAGTTACCAAGCCTATTGAGAGTATATGAGCGCGCGTTTGATGATTCGTTCGAGGCCTAACAACGCGTCAATCCCGCCGGCGCTGGTGATGGTGTGCGTCATTCTCGCGATGCTGCAGGTCGCCTTCTTCCCGCTCTACTACGGTCGTGGCTGGATTCTGGAGGACAGTGGCCTCGGATCGATCACCGACTTCATCAATGTCTGGTCGGCCGGTCGTCTCGTGCTCGATGGCCATCCGGCCTGGGCCTATGACTGGGACATCCAGAAGAAGATCCAGGTGGCCGTACTCGGCCAGACCTATCCCGGCAATTTCGCCTGGCACTATCCGCCGCCATTCCTGTTCGTCGCGGCACTGCTCGCCAAGCTGCCTTATGCGGTGGCCTTTGCCGGATGGGCCTGTGTCAGCGCGGTGCCCTATCTCATGGCCATGCGTGCGATCGTCGGTCGTCCTTTCGGGCTGCTGCTCGCGCTCTCCTTTCCCGTGGTGTTCACCAATGTGCTGGTGGGGCAGAACGGTTTTCTCACGGCGTCGCTGATCGGCGGCATGCTGGTGCTGTTGCCGACACGGCCCGTTCTCGCGGGCATCTGTCTCGGGCTGCTGAGCTACAAGCCGCAATATGGCGTGCTGTTTCCGCTGGTGCTGATCGCTGCCACGCAATGGCGTGTTTTCATCAGCGCCGGCGTCACCACCGTGGCGCTTGCCGTGGTCTCGTGGCTCGCTTTCGGCACCGAGAGCTGGCAGGCCTTCTTCCACTGGATGCCGATGTTCTCGCAGGCCTTCCTGGTCGAGGGCCGCGCACCATGGGGCAAGATGCAGAGCATTTTTGCGCTCGCGCGCTATTTCGAAAGCAGCGAGACAATCGCCTGGACGCTGCAGGGGATCATGATCGCCGCTGTCGTCATAGGCCTTGCCTGGCTATGGCGCAGCCATGTGCGCTACGAATGGAAGGCGGCCGGCCTCGCCATCGGTGCGCTGCTGGCGACGCCCTATCTGTTCCTCTACGACGTGATGGTGCTGGCCATCGCCATCGCATTCATCGTCCGTGTCGGCCTTGCCGAAGGTTTTCGGCGTCACGAATTGCCGATGCTCGGAGCCGCATTCGCGTTGATCATGTCCTATCAGTTCGTCGGCGCGCCGGTGGGCTTCGGGGCGACATTGCTGGTTGCTGCCATTGTCGTCACGCGCATCGTCACCGAGCGCGTGTCTGCCGCGCCGGTGAACGAAGCGATGGCGGTGGCCTAAAGCTTCACCCGGATGCCGCCATAGATCGCGAAGGGTTGCCCCGGCACCTGGGTGCGCTGGTCGGTGAGCGCGATCGGCAAGCCTGCTTTCGACGTGCCTTCGGATTCAAAATAGGTGCCGAACAGTGCGTAGCGCTTGTCGAACAGATTGTTGATGACGCCGAACAGGGTGACGTTCTTTGTCACTTCATAGGATGTGTGCAGATTGACGACCGCAGAGCTCGGCAATTTTTGGTTCAGGTTGCTGTCATCACCCACGTAATAGCGCTCACCCACCACCACGAGATCGGCGCCGATCTTCCATTCCGGCGTGACCAGATAGTCCGCGCCGAATTTGAACTGGTGCTGCGGGATGCCGGGGATGCGGTTGCCCGAAGTGACAAAGATATTGCCGTCGGCGTCCGACGATGGATTGTTCGGCGAGGCAAGCGTGCCGTTGAACTGATAAGTGGCATCGATGTAGCTGTAGCCGGCATAGGCGACCCAGCGCGGTGCTTTGTATTCCGCGGAGAGCTCGACGCCCTGGCGTCGGGTCAGCGGCACGTTCTGATAGTAGCCGCGGCCCTGGATACTGCTCGCCAGCGTGATGATGTCATCGTTGCTGTCGGTGCGGAACAGGCCCGCTTTCCAGTCCAGGATTCCTTCCGCGAATGGCATGTTGCCGCGCAGGCCGGCTTCATAGGTGTGGCCGACCACTTGCGTGAGCGGGGGATCCGAGACCAGGAAATTCTCCAGCAGGCAGGGCCTGTTCGGATTGGAGCAGCCGAGTTCGAGCGGCGTCGGCGCGCGGTTCGATTCCGAATAGCCGCCATAGACGGTGAGGCCGGAGACGATCTTGTAGGTCAGGCCGACCACCGGATTGAGCCGCGAGAATGTGTTGTCGGTGTTGAGGTCCGGGCTGGTGCCGAGCTGGTCGCGCATGTTGATCTTGGCGACATTGTAGCGCGCGCCGGCCGTGGCCGAGAGCTTGTCGGTGATGTCGAAGGTGTCGTTGATATAGAAGCCGTAATAGGTGTTCACCGAATTCAGGCTGACCGGTGTGTAGCCGAGATTGCCGAGCGTATGGATGACCGAGCCATTGCCGGGAATGGCCGGATTGTTGCCGACGGTGAGGTCCGGATAGATGTAGCCGAGTGTCGAGGTGGCGTTGAACGCGGTCGAGCCCCGATCGACGCTGGCGCCGATCACGAAATGATTGCCGTGGCCGAAGATGCGGTCGTCATTGGTGGCCTGCAGCGAGGCGCCATAGGTGTCGGATTTCGTGTTGGTGCGATCGATCGAGCCATAGGGCACCGGCGCACATGTATTGCCGGCACCGGGCGGGCAGGGGATCGGCTGGTTGTTCTGGTCGAGGATAACGAATTGATTGCGGAAGGCGAGAGCCGCTGCGCCGGTGAAAGGCACTGGCCGCGGAAAGCCGTCGTCTTCGAGGCAAAGCCTGTTGGCGAATGATGATGAAGCGCTGCAGCGTTCGAGTTCGGCGTCATTGCCGTCGACATGGTCCTGGCGGAAGAAGCGGCCATAGACATTGCCCTGCAGCGACCAGGTATCGGTCACGGAGACTTTGCCGTTGAGGCCGACCAGCGCCATGTCATTGTCGGTGGTCTGCGGCGTTGTGTAGACCGAGGTCCAGTCGCGGGCGAGCATCTGCACCGGCGTCGCCGCCGCCACGCCGAACGAGCTCTTCGACACCGCGCCATAGAGATGGAATTCGCTGCGGTCGTCGCGATAGCCGATATCGCCATAGAAGCGGCCGAGTTTGGCGGGGGACTTCTGGCGCCAGCCGTCATCGGTCAGGCCTTGCGCGGCGACATAGATGCCCCAATTGCCCATCTCGGCGCCGTATTGCACGCCGCCCTGGCCGCGGCCGAACGAACCGCCCTGCGCTTCGGCTTCAAAACCTTTGTAGGTGAAGCCGTTCTTGGTCTGCAGATTGATGGCGCCGCCGAGTGCGTTGAGGCCGAAGATCGGATTGTTGGTGAAGATATCCGCGCGGCTGATGGCATTGGTCGGGATCAGGTCCCAGTTCACCGTGTCGCCGAAGGATTCATTGAGGCGGATGCCGTTCATATAGACGGCGATGCCTTGCGGCGTGCCCTGCAGCGGCGAGGCCGCAAAGCCGCGATAGCGCACTTCCTGCTGTGCGCCATTGCCATTGGGATCGGACAGCGAAATGCCGGGGACGCGCTGGAACAGCGTATCGGTGATGTTTTGCGAATAGCTGCGCTGGAAGTCTTCGGCCGTCACCGTCGATGTCATCGACGGGATCTTGTCCTTGTCGATGCCCGGCCCCTGCACCGGCGTATTGGCGATGACGACAATTTCCTGAAGCCGCTCCTGGGCCTGGGTGGGTGAGAGCAGGGCCCCCAGGCCGGCGGTGGAC
>CALRZK010000182.1:0-6446 GCA_943372615.1 Bradyrhizobium ivorense
ATCCGCATGGGCCTCGTCGCCTATCGCGACATCGGCGATGACTATGTGACGAAGAAATTCGATCTCACCACCGATATCCAGGACCTCTACGCCAATCTGCTGCAAGTCCGCGCACAAGGTGGCGGCGACTGGCCGGAAAGCGTCAATGAGGCGCTCGATGTGGCCGTCAACAAGCTGCAATGGACCAATGGCAGCGACAGCCGACGCATTGTCTTCCTGGTCGGCGATGCCCCGCCGCATATGGATTATGCGCAAGACACCAAATACGAGACCACGATGCAGGTGGCGCGGCAGAAGGATATCATCGTCAATGCGGTGCTGACCGGCGGCGCACGCGACACCGAGCGCGTCTGGCGCGACGTCGCCCAGCGCGGCGATGGTCGTTTCATGGCGATCCCGCAGGATGGCGGGCAGGTGGTGATCATCGAGACACCGTGGGATGAGGAGATCATCATCCTGCAGAACGAGATCAACAAGACGGTGATTCCCTATGGCCCGCGCGCGTTGCAGAAGCGCACGGAGGAAAAGACGCGGCAGCTTTCCGAGGTCGCCCGCGCTGCACCGGCCTCGGCGTCGGACATGGCGAGCTACATCAACAAGAAGGCCAAGGTTTCGTCGGAGGCTGTCACCGGCGGCGGCGATCTGGTGGCCGATGTGGCATCGGGCGGCAAGAAGCTCGATGGCATCAAGGATGATGAGCTGCCGGAATCCTTGCGAAAAATGTCGATGCAGGATCGGACGGCCGAACTCGACAAGCAGATGGCGACACGCAAGGAGCTGAATGCCAAGCTCGCCGCGCTGGTCGCCAAACGCGATGCCTATGTCGCTGCGCAACGCGACAAGACGGCGGCCCCAAAGGCGTCGTCCTTCGACCGCGAAGTCGAGGCCACGTTGAAGGTGCAGTTGAAGAAATAGCTTTGGAGGAAGCCCCCCTCACCCGCGCGCGAAGCGCGGCGGGTGAGGGGGAGCTGCCCGCTCGATTTTGCATCGCGCCTCCCCTTCCCTCCCTGCCAAAAATCGGCATTGTGGCGCCATGACAGAGAACGCACCTCAGGCCCAGGCGGGCGGCACCATCATTCCCGTCACGCTGTTCCAGCAGAACTGCATGCTTCTGTGGGACGAAGCCACACGGCAGGCCGTGGTGATCGATCCCGGCGGCGACGTGCCGCTGATCCAGGAAGCGATCGCCAAGGCCAATGTGAAGGTCGAGCAGATCTGGCTGACCCATGGCCATATCGACCATGTCGGCGGCGCGGCCGAACTGCGCGATGCGCTGAAGGTCGAGATCATCGGCCCGCACAAGGCCGACGACTACCTGCTCGACAATGTGGAATCCTCCGGCGCCAATTACGGCATTTCAGGTGTTCGCAACTTCAAGCCGGATCGCTGGCTCGAGGAGGGCGACAAGGTTAGTGTCGGCGGGCTCAGCTTCGACGTCCTGCATTGCCCCGGCCACTCGCCGGGCAGCGTCGTTTTCTATAGCAAGGCCATGAAATTCGCCCATGTGGGCGACGTGCTGTTTGCCGGTTCGGTCGGCCGCACCGACCTGCCCGGCGGCAGCCACGAGACCCTGATCAATTCCATCACGACCAAGCTGATTCCGCTCGGCGACGACGTCGGCTTCATCTGCGGCCACGGGCCGGGCTCCAGCATCGGCCAGGAGCGGATGACCAATCCATTCCTCACTGGAATGGCTTGATCGATCATGACCGAGGAGCGCCTGCCCAAGGCCGACACTGCCAAGGATAAGGCGCTCTCGAAACATATCCTGCCCAGTTCAGGCACGATGATCGGCGTTTGCGCGACGGTGATCGGGCTGGTGAAGGTGATGGAGCCGGATATCGGCCCGAGCCGGGTCGATGAATATGCGGCGCTGGCGTCGATCTTCTTCCTCGCCGGCGCTGTGGCGTCCTATACGTCGATGCGCAATGCCGGCCAACCGCATCGGGCTGCGCGCTATGAGGCGATCGCCGACCAGTGCTTCCTTGGCGGACTGGTCGCGGTCACGCTGATCATCCTGCTATTTGCTTATGAAGTGATCTGAGCGCGCTTTAGCCCGCGCGATCGAGATCAATCCAGTCTTCGACCTGAGATGCGGCAATCGTCCGCTTCGGCTGAACCGGGTTCAGCGTGCCAGCAGTCGCCGTCCAACCTTTCGCCAGGATTTCCCGCGCGAAGACTTTGGCATCGATTTCAGACTTGAATGTCTTTGTGGTGCGCGCGGGCCCCGTAGCGCGGGTGTCGGACTTAATTGTCCGGTCGGGACCAAAAGCAACATACCAAGTATCAGGTTTCGTCATCATGGCCTTAGTAACGCCAATTGTGACGAAAAGTTGCGTCAGCTGTGACGCCTCGCGGATTTGTCACCGATATTCGAAGCCACCATACAAAGACAGGCCGCCCGACCGGGGCGACCTGTAGTTTGGGAGAAAATATACTCTCTTGGTGTCGGATAGGCGACGCTTAGTCGATCACTTCGACGATGCGATGGGTGCCCGGCTCGACCAAGACCGTACGATTGTTCACCACTGTGTAGCGATATTGATGCGCGGCGCGGTATTCGGCCGGCACTTCATAATAGGTCACGCCGCTGGCAGGGAGCACGGTACCGACCCGCACTTCGCGATCATAGGCATAGGACGGACGGCGCTGGTCGACCACATAGCTGCGGAAGCGCGGACGATCGTCAACGCCGAGCACGCCAGCGACACCGCCGACAACGCCACCGATCGTGCCGCCCACGATGGCGCCGACTGGACCGGCAGCACGTTCACCTTCAGCCGCACCACGTTCGATACCCCCGGGAACGCCCTGGGCCTGAGCGACAGCCGGAAGCGCCATCACGGCAACGACGGCGGCAGTTCCAAGAAGACGGCGGATCATGATGATCTCCATTTTGCGATTGCACATATTGCGGCGATACAAGTGCGCCGCTGGGCAATGGTTCCGGAAATGGAGTTGCAGAAAATCGCCCGCAGAGAGCGAAATTTCTTCAGCTTGCCGGAACCCGATCGCTACTCGCTCACCATCGTGCGAATGCGCCGTGACAGCACGTCGAGATCGAACGGCTTGGTGATCATCTCCATGCCGGGCAGCAGGAAGCCTTCAGCCATGGCGACACTTTCCGCATAACCGGTGATAAACAGGATCTTCAATGCCGGACGTGTCTCACGCGCCTGGTCCGCGAGCTGACGGCCGTTCATGCCGGGAAGGCCAACATCGGTAACAAGCAAGTCGATGGTGGGCTCGCTGCGCAATGCGGCCAGACCGGATGGACCATCCACGGCTTCGAGCACACGATAGCCTTCATCCTGCAGCATCTCGACCACGACCGAACGCACCACTGGCTCGTCTTCGACCACCAGTACCGTTTCACCGGCCGACTTGTGTTCGTCGCGCTGGGTGCCTGCGACCGTCTCGGACGCCGCACCTTCATAGCGTGGCAGATAGAGATAGACAGTGGTGCCGAAGCCCACGCGGCTGTCGATGCTGACATGGCCATTCGACTGCCGCGCAAAGCCATAGATCATCGACAGGCCAAGGCCCGTGCCCTGCCCGATCGGCTTGGTGGTGAAGAACGGATCGAAGGCGCGCGCCAGTATTTCGGGCGTCATGCCGGTGCCGGTGTCAGTCACGGCAATGCGGATATAGTCGCCGGGCGTCAGCGCAGGCGTGTCGGCCGTGATGGTACCGATATGAATGTTGAGTGTGGATATGGCCAGC
Organism: Bradyrhizobium ivorense; assembly: GCA_943372615.1. Classification (GTDB taxonomy): domain Bacteria; phylum Pseudomonadota; class Alphaproteobacteria; order Rhizobiales; family Xanthobacteraceae; genus Tardiphaga; species Tardiphaga ivorense_A. The sequence continues at coordinate 3,724 of CALRZK010000182.1, forward strand.
TTGCCGCCATCCGGCATCGCGTCGCGCGCATTGATGGCCAGATTGAGCAGCGCGCTTTCCAGCTGGTTGGGATCGCACAGCGTGAACCAGAGATCGGGCGCAGCGGTGATGTCGAGATCGAGTTTTTCGCCGATGGTCCGACGCAACAGGTCTTCCAGCGACACCACCAACGCATTGGCATCGACCGATTTCGGCACCAGCGGCTGCCGGCGGGCAAAGGCCAGCAGCCGATGCGTCAGGGCCGCCGCACGATTGGCCGATGTCATCGCGGCGTCGATATAACGCGGCAGGCTCTCGGTGCGGCCCTGCCCCAGCCGCGTTTGCATCAGGTCGAGCGAGCCGACGATGCCGGTGAGCAGATTGTTGAAGTCGTGCGCGATGCCGCCGGTGAGCTGGCCCACAGCTTCCATTTTCTGTGATTGCCGCAAGGCATCTTCCGCTGCCTTCAGCCGCTCGGCAGCAGCTTTTTCCTCGGTAATGTCGCGCGCCACGCAATAGATCAGCTCGTCATCGGGCACGGCAGTCCATGACAGCCAGCGATAGGACCCATCCTTGTGGCGCAGCCTGTTCTCGAAGCGCACGGTCTGCTGACCGGAGGCTAGCTTTTCGACTTCAGCCATGGTCTTGGCCTGATCATCGGGATGCTCGAGCCAGCGCGAGGTGCGATCGAGCAGATCGCTCTCGCTCCATCCCAGCACCTGGGTCCAGGCCGGATTCACCGTGCGCCAGGCGCCGCTATAATCGGCGACCATGAGCAAATCGCGCGAAACGTTCCAGATCCGGTCGCGCTCGCGCGTTTTCTCGCGCACGCGCTCCGCCAGCGTAGCGTTCAGCTCGGCAAGCTTCAGCGCAAGCTGCCGTGCCTCCTCCTCGCTGCGCAGCAGCGCCTCGCGCGCCTGCACCTCCTCGGTGACATCCGTATGTGCCCCGACCAGCCGCAATGGCTTGCCGTGCTCATCGCGCTCGATGAGGGCCTTGACGGAAATCCAGCGCAACTCTCCGTCATTCGGCCGGATGATGCGATACTGCACGAAATATTCGCTGGCGCCGCTCTTCACCGCCTCGATGAATTTACGCTCGGTCGCCTCGCGATCGTCGGGATGAACACGCGCGACCCAATCTTCATGGGTCTCGTTGGTGGCATCCGCGGGCAAACCATGGATGCGCAGATATTCCGGCGAACGGCGATTGCGAAAACCGGTGCGCAGATCGACTTCGAGGCCGCCGATGCTGCCGATCTCCTGCACGCGCGCCAGTTCGGCCTCGCGTTCGCGCAGCGCGATATTGTCTTCGTGATTCCGCGTGACATTGCGACAGATCACCATCACGCCGCCGATGCCGTGATCGCCATCGAGCGGGCTGTAACCATAGGTCCAGTAACCATGGGTCAGCTTGCCGTTCCGCGTCACCGGAATCAGCTGCTCCTCATGATAGGTCGGCCCGCCGCCGGACATCACCTGATCGATCTGCGGACCGATGATGTCCCAGATTTCGTGCCAGAATTCGCGACCACGCTGGCCGAGTGCACGCGGATGCTGCTGGTCGTCCAGCGTCTCGCGATAGGCATCGTTGTAGAACTGGATGAGATCCGGCCCCCACCAGATGAACATCGGATGATAGGTGTTGAGCACGATGCGGATCGCGGTGCGCAGGCCCTGTGGCCATGTCGACGGCACGCCGAGCGACGTGGACCCCCAGTCGTAAGCGCGCATCAGCGCACCCATTTCGCCGCCGCCGGCGAGAAAATCGACCTGGTTCTCTCTGCGCTCTGCCGCCATATGCGGGAACAATCAATCCGTCTGAAAACGATGGATGAATTTAGCGGGCGCGCGTCGCATGCGCAAACTGCACGATGTAGCGAGCGGCCCAACGGTTAACGCCGACGGTCGACCAACCAAGACGGGATCGGCTATTTGATAAGGCCGGTCGCCTTCAGCGCACGGGTGATGACGCCGGACACATCCATCGCACGACGACCGGGCGGATCACGCCTGACGCTGCGGCGATCCTGTTCCGCGCGCGGCTGTTGCGGACGCGTCTGTCGGCTGCGCGACTCTTCCCTGGTCGCGGTGATGATCGGCGCTTGCCTGGTCAGGCCGAAGAACTGAGCGATGTGATAGGATGACGCGATACCGGCATCGAGCATGAACTTCGATGCCGCACCATAGGCATCCTCCTGACCCTCGATGGCCAACGGCGTGCCATGGGCCATGCCGGTGATCGTGTAGGATTCCACCATCGTCTGGCCTTGGCCGTTCCACCACACTTCGCGCGGGTAGCCATCGACATCGCCAGCGGACATCGGCGCATCCGGCAGGCCATGGAGATCGAGCCATTGCTTGACGATCTCGCCGGCATTGGCGGGATTGACCGTGCGATCGGCAGCGCCGTGCCAGACCGATACGCGCGGCCACGCGCCCTGATGCGGCGAGGCTTTGCGAACGAGATCCCCAAGCTCCTGCCCGCTGCGTGCCGGCGCGCGATACATGCCGGCCAAGGCTTCCTGCATCGAATGTGCGATGCCATAGGGGAGACCGGCAATGATCGCGCCGGCCGCGAAAACTTCGGGATAGGTAGCGAGCATCACTGATGTCATCGCGCCGCCGGCCGAGAGGCCTGTGATGTAGATGCGCGCGGGATCGACGCCATGAGCGATGGCGGCATGTTCGACCATCTCGCGGATCGACAGCGCCTCGCCGCTGCCACGGGCGATGTCCTCGGAC
>CALRZK010000183.1:0-6445 GCA_943372615.1 Bradyrhizobium ivorense
GCCAAAGCCGATCCGGCCGCTCGCCAGCGACATCGCCGTCGCCGACAGGCTGGCCGAGCCTGACACCAGCGTATCCCGCGTTGCATCGAGCATCAGCGAATGACTGCCGGAGAGAACCGCACCGGCACCGACCGTCACGGTGCCGCCGATGGTCGTATCGACGTTCTCACGGATCACGCGGACGGCATTGACCACCGACACGCGCACCAGCGCGCCGTAGTCCTTCGACGGCGAGAGCAGCACGTCGTTGTTTGGATTGCCGTCATTGCCGCCGCCGGGATCGCCCCAAACCTCCTTGATCTGCGGCTTCATGACCAGATCGAGACTGTCCGTTTGCGGCGCCCCCTGCGCGCGCACCACGCTGCCGTCATTGATCGTGACATTGCCGCCCGCGGCGAGCAGGATTTCGGCGCCGCTCAGCGCATTGGCTGCATCGTTGCGGACGACGACATCACTCGCAGTGACGTCGATCTGCAGGCCGCGTGCAACGCCGCTGCGGATGCCGCCGATCAACAGGCTGCCGGCGCCAAAATTGCTTAGCGAGCGCGCATCGATGACGAGATAGCCGGCGAGATCGCTGCGGTCCTGGCCTGCGCCGAGGATCGCGATCTTGGTGCTGGCGATATCCACCAGACCACCGCGCCCGCCCGGCGCGGCCTGCGACTGCAACTGGCCGTCCAGCTGCAGGTCCTGCGTCGCCTTGAAGACGACCGAGCCACCGTCCATCGGCAGCCGTGGCGTCACCACATCGACGCCGGTCAGCCGGTACTGGCTGAGCTTGAACGCTTCCGACTGGAAATAGTTATTGGCAGTGGCTTCGTTATATTCGCTGTAACTGCGAATGACTTCGCCCGACATCACGCGCCACATCGAAGGCAATTGATCGCGACCGTCGCCGAAGGCGTCGCCGAGATAGCCGGAAACCATCTGTGTGCCGTCGAACATCGTCGAGGACGCGCGCAACGGGCTGCCGTCCGATCCCTTCACCATCGACACCGCATAGGCGCCGGGCAGCAAAGCGTAACGCGCCGGCAGCAGCGAATACCAACCGGCCGCGAGGCCGTTGCCGCCCGCGAGCCAGACGCGCCCGAGCGATGTGGTCACGTTGCTCATCGCCGGCATGATCGCGAACATGCCGGACTGGTTCAGGATATCGCGCGAGCCGCCGGGCCCGGGCACATGCTCCCACGCCGTGAGATCGCCGCCGCCGCGGATATCCACGATCGAACCGCCGTTGAGCCGCACATTCGGTGCATCGAACACGATGCTCTTTTCCGGCAGGCTGCTCAGTTTCGGCGCCGGCTCCACATCGGTCGGCGCGGTGATCGGATCGAGCCAGAACTCGTTATTGCTCAACATGCCGTAAGGCAGCACGAGCCCATCGCCGGACACCGACGTGATGCTGCCCGCACCGAGCAGGATGTCGTTGCCGGCCTTGAAAGAAATGCGGCCGAACGGCGCGCGCACGACGCCGTTCTGGCGGATGGTGGGCGCTTCGAGCGTGAGCGATCCGGCGACCGACAGCGGCAGGCTCACATCGCCGTTGCGCTCGACTACCAGTTCGGTGCCGGCGCTGATCGATGCCAGGACGCCGGTGGCAGGATAGACCTGACCGACCTTCAATTCGAGGCGGCCATCGGCTGCCAGCGTCGATGAACGATTGCTGGCCAGATCGGTCAGCAGCGCGCCCATGCGCAACTCGCGTGCCACCAACTGGGTCTCGGCGAAGCCGGCAAATCCCGCATTGGTCACATCGATCAGATCGGCGCTGATAACAAAGCGGCCAGCGCCCGCAGGACCGGCCGATGCCGCCTGGGCGTTGAGCACCACATACGGCGCCGACAGGCTGGCCGTGCCGGCACCTGCACTGGTGATCGGCGCAGCGAGGGTGATCGAGCGGCTGAAAGCGAGATCGACGGCATCGACGATCACGGCGCCTTCGGTGTTCAGCGACAGGTTGGCGAAGCCGCCGCCCTGCAGCGTCCGCGGCTGGATGTTGACGGTTTTCACCATCGCCGCGTTGGCAAAGAATGGCCGGATATCGCCGAAGAATATCGAGAAGTAATCCAGCGCACTGTCCGTCCAGCCGAAATCGCGCGGATCGACAGCTTTGCCACCACCACCGCCGGCGGTCCGGGAAATCACGATTTGCGGACCGCCCGGCAGCGCGTTGACGAGCGCCATCGTGAAGACCATGGGATCGCCGCCGAAGACCGAGCTGTAGTCGAAGCCGATCACATCCAGCCAGTTTTTATCACCGCAGAGGCCGGTTCCGGAGCCGAAGCAATTGGGATCGACTGAATCCGATGCCAGAAATTCCTGAAGCGTCTGGCGCGGCGATCCGCTGCTGCTCGCCACGCCGATCGAGATGGTGCCGCCGACCGCGCCCTCGCCGCCAGCAAAGCCGCGGAATTGCCCCGCAATGGTCGCCTCGCCTGCGGTGATCGCGATCGAGCCGCCATTGCTGGCCAGCATCCGCGCTTCCCTGCGACCGGCGTCGGCGAGCATATCGATCTCGCCATGGCTGCCGGAGACATCGATCAGCGTGTCTTCTCCGATCTTCACATCGGCCGCAGAGATCGAGACCGCGCCGCCGTCCAGAACCTTGCCTGAACGAGATCCGTAAATATCCGCAACGATCACGGCCGCACCGCGCGCCAGGAGCTGCCCGCGATCGATGAGTTGCACCGAACCGATATTGTTCGACAAGCTGATACTTCCCCCGGGCGCATCAAGCGTGCCGCGGACGATCAGATCCCCCGCGACCTGCGGGCCGCCGGCGGAATCGGGATGACCGTTGGCCGCAAGGTTGATGCTGCCACCGATATCGGCGCGCAGATAGGCGCCCTCGCCGATGATGACGCTGTCGCCGGCGAGCGTGAGCGAGGTCGGCTTGTGGGTGATGCGATCCTCGATCGGCGCAATCGCGATCTTGCCGAGATCGGCAAGCCGCGTGCCGGACGCGATGGCGGCGGCATCGATATTGCGCGTGTCGATGCTGACCGGCAGTTGCGCAATGGCGGTGCTATCGGCGACAGTGATGGTGCCCGTGGTGGTCAGGCTGAACGCACGGAAGCCGCGATCGGCAAACAGTGCGCCCGGAACCCAGCCGATCGCCGGATCGCTCGAGGCAACGCCGCCGATCCGGACCGATCCCGTGGTGATCACGCTCAGCGTGCCACCCGACGCCGCCGAATAGCCGTGGATATTGAGGCCAGCCAGTTGCCCCATGTCTTCGGGCGACAGGGACAGCGTACCGGCATCACCGAATTTAAGTTTGGCCTTGTTGCCCGACCTGTCGTACCAGCCGCCGCCGGAGACATCGAGCGTCAGCCCCGGCGCGAATTTGCCGCCAATCTCGATGCTGCCGCCAGCGATCAGCGGCGGCACATCGCCTGACAGCGCCCCATTGCGCCATTCGCCGCTGACATCAATGACGGCGTTCGCGCCATAATTGGCATCTTGCGGGCCAACCAGACGGACAGTGCCACCCGCGATGCGGATGCTGCCGTCGATGGCAAATGTCGCGGGCTTGGACGTATTCGCGGTCACGCTGAAATAGGTCCCCGGCGCGAGCTCCAGCCGCTCATCCTTGGCGAGGGTGACGCTGTTGCGAACGAACAGATCGAATTTCGCGAGGCCCGATTGAGCCAGCACCTCGGTATCGAGATAGGTCTTCTTGACCGGCTCGATCCAGCTATCCGCAAAAGCGGGATTAGGCTGGATGAATTGTCCCGGACGGTTGGGGTCTTCGGTCGGCGGCTTCAGCTTCGGCGGCGTTCCCCAGCGCGGATCGAGCGGAGTGGTCGCGGAAAAATCATCGGGCAGCAGCTGCGGCTTGTCGGAGATGATCAGATCGCCGATCAGCCAGCGGCCAAATTCGTCACCGCCGCCGCCGATGGTGAGGCCGCCGCCCTTGGCGAGTTTGCCGGAAGTGATCTGGCGCTCGCCATTGACGACGCCGCCCCAATAGCTGCCGTCGAGCACGAGGGCCGAGGTCACATACATACGGATAAGGCCGGCATCGCGGCCTTCGGTGTAGCCAGCCTCGAAGCGCCGGAACTGGCCGCGGTCGAATATCGACGTCCAGGTTTCGGTGAGGCGCGTATCCATCTTGCCCTGGACATTGTGTGTCCGCGCAAACGAACCGGCGAAACCGACATAGAGCTGGTCCGGCATCGCCTTGCCGATATCATAAATGCGGCCATCGGCGCCGAGCAGTTTGGTGGTGGCGATCCAGCCGTCCTGATAGCGCACCGAGCCGCCGGAGACGTCGAGTAGCGAGCCCTGGCGGGTGATGATATCGCCGCTGGACTTAAGCGTGATCGCGGCGTCCTTGACGACATTGTTCGGCAAGACGAGATGGCCGCTTGAGGACAATTCGGCGAGCGTGGTGTTGCCGACGCCGATCCAGCCGGAGAAATCGCCGAGCGGCGTTCCGACCCACTGGCCCGGCGCATCTGCGACCCATTGCACATCGGCCATCGGCCCGTCGCTGAACAGGCCGCTGACGCGCTTGTCCACGCTCACCGTTTTTCCGCGCAGCCAGGAGTCTCGATAGAGCGGCGAGTCGCGCAGCTCGTTGATGCGGAATTCGCCGGTGACGACATTGCTCTCCATGGTGAGCAGGACGTTCTGGAGGCCGGCAACGCTGAGATAGGCGTCTTCGCCGATATAGACGCGGCTGCCGTCATAGAGATTGCGCTCGCCGGTGAACGGCCGTTCGCTGGTATCGGCCAGGGTGCTCGCCACGATGCTGATCGTGCCTGCGGGGACGATCACGCTGGCGCGCGGCCTGATGTCGATGAGAGTGCCGCGCATTTCGATGCGGCCGGGGCTGTAACGCGTGGTGAGCGACGACCACTCGATCTCGCTGGTATCGGTCAGATCGGGCATCGCGGTGGTGACGCTGTCAGACCCGAGCGTCAGCGTTCCGGTTTTCCAGTAGCGCAGCGGCGAACCGGCCGAGATCGAACTGGCATAAGACATCATGCCGCCTTCGAACGCGCGCAGCATGATCGAACCGTCGCGATTGTTGAGGGCGGTGGAGGCTTCGAGGGCGCCGTTCTGGGTGATCTGGCGCGACATCAGTGTGATGTTGCCGTGATCCGCCTTGACGATGCCGTTGTTGACGACGCCGTATCCCACCGATGCGGCGCGCGCGGCCATTTCCGGAAACACGATATCGCGCAGATCTTTGCCAAATGCATTGGGCGAGGAAAACGGATCGAGCCCGGTCGCGGACATCATGTTGTAGTAGTCGAACATCCAGCGCATCGGCGCCGAGACGGCGACTTCGAGGCCGCGAACGCCACCGAACTTGTCGTCCAGAAGATAGACCTGCTCGCCGGCGGCGAGGATCACCTGGCCATCCGGCGCCGAGATGCGACCGGCATTGGTCACACGCGGCGCGAACACCATGGCCTTGCCGCCGCTCGCAGTGGTGATCTGCGCCCCCGCCTCGATGGTCACATCGCCCGGAGCCGCACCGATATTGACGCCAGCCACCTGCCCCGGATCGTTCAGGCCGAGATAGAGGCGTGGCTGCTCCTGGCCGAGATAGCCGAATTGCGGCTTCGCAATTTTGCCGTTGCCGGAAAAGTCGTCATAGATGACAAGCTGCGCATTGATGCCGGCGCGGAATTGCTCGTCCGACAGGCTCAGCGACGACGCGATGAAGCTGTTGACATTGACCTGGCTCGCGCCGCCGAACACGATGCCATTCTTGTTGACCACATAGACTTGGCCTTCGGCCCTGATGGTGCCGAGGATGCGGCTCGGCGCCAGCGACGGATCGGTGACGCGGTTGAGCGCGATCCAGTTCGCCTTGTCGGCGCCTCCCGCCGTCTGGTTGAAATAGACATCGGTCTCGCGGCCGACATTGAAGCTTGACCAGTTCAGGATCGCTTTGGCTTCGGTCTGCTTGATCTCGACCTGCTTGCGGCCGTTGGTTGCGGTTTCGGTCGGCAACTGTGCGCCGGTCCAGATTCCACTCGTCGTGCCCACCCCCGGTGCGACAACGAGACCGCCGGATTGCAAACCATTGGGAACGGCGCCGACACCCGTCAGCGCTGCTGCGCGCGCCGCATTCTGCGCCGCACGCATGCCCTCCAGCGCCTGCGCCGCGCGCGCCATGGATGCGATCGCCTGTTTTGCCGTCGCGCTACCATTTTGCGCCCCGGCCTGCGCGGCGGCGGCAGCTGCGGCCGCAGCTGCGGTGCCCGGATTTCCGCCGCTTCCGCTATTGAGGCTACGCGCTTCGACAGAGGCAACCGATCCGAGCAGCAAAGCCGCCGCGCTCGCCCCCACTAGCAGCCCTTGCCGATTGGCGAAGCGGAAAAACTGGCAAGCAGACTTCGATGCGGACATGGGACACTCTCGGCGCAGGCAATGACGTGGCAGGATTGCACGCGGATGACGCCGAGATCGGCGACACCCCTTCATT
>CALRZK010000184.1:0-6440 GCA_943372615.1 Bradyrhizobium ivorense
TGCGGCCGTTGGAATAGCTGCCGACCACGCGGCCTTCATTGCTCACCGACACGCTCTTGAGCTGGCCGGCGGCATAACCATCCTGCTGCAGCTGGTTGACCTGCGCATTGCCGTTGGTGTCGGCGAATTGCGTGAGACCACCGGTGCCGAAGGCCATGGTGACGTTGCCGAGCGACTTGCCGGACACGACGAGGCCCTGCAACGTCAGCTGGCCGATCACCGGCTGCATCTGGCCGCTCGGACCGAATTTGAAGTCGGTGCCCACATTGATCCAGGCTGCCGCCGTGCCGGTTGCTGACGGATTGGTCTGGTAGAACAGGTTCCAGGTGTCGGTGCCGCCCTGCGCAGCCGACTCCACCTTGGCCCAGCGCAACTGCACGCTGACCGGCGCGCCGTTGCCGTCATAGGCGGTGGTGGCGCCGCCGGCGATGGACTCGTCGAGGAAGGTCTGGTTGTCGCTGCCGATCACGGTACCGGTGCCGGCAGTGCCGCCGCCGGTGCGCAAACCGGTGGTGGTACCGGTGAAGCCCATGGCCTGGAACGCCGCGGTGGCATTGGTCGTCGATGCCACGATCGAGAAATCGTTGGCGGTACCAGAATTCAGTCTGACGATGCCGTCTGTCGCAGAAACGGTGGACGCGGGATCACCGGGCACGTGGCCTGTTAGCGTGTCGAAGGTGCTGAGCAGGTCGCTGATCGTTGCGCCAGTCAGATTGAACAAAGTCGTATCGGCCGGGGTCGGTGTCGGCGCTGTGCCGGTGTAGAATTGAATGATCTTGGTCGTGGGGGTGCCGCCATTGGTCACCGTCAGCGTCAGCTTGTCGCCACTGAGAAAACCAGTGGTCAGCGAGTCCGAGTTTGGAGCATTCAAGAGCGCGGTGGTCGGTCCGATATTGGCAGGAATGGTCGCGCTGTTGAGGCGCGAAATGCCTGGCTGGCTCACATTGCCATAAGGCGTCATCGGCGTGCCGACGGTGCGCGGATTTTGCGCGAAGTCAGCCGGGCGCAGCAGTTCGGACCCCGGCACCGTGGCCTGGTATTTCGCCGTCAGCGGAATGCTGGCGAGATTGGCGCGATAATCGATCTTGGTCGTGGGCTGCGATGGCAGGAAGTCGTTCTGGAAGCGCAACACTTGCGGCGTCGAGCCGGCCGGGTTGCCGGTGGTCGGGTCGATCTTCACGCCCTGCAGATAGTAGCCGGCGCCGTTGACGAGATAGCCGTTCTTGTCGAGCGAGAAGTCGCCGCGGCGGGTATATTTGTTGACGCCGTCGAAGATCGGCGTGGAGTCCGAGACATTGCCCGGCTTCTGCACGGCGAAGAAGCCGTCGCCATTGATGGCCATGTAGGTCGCGACCGAGGCGCTCTGGGTTGAGCCTGCAACCGTATTGGTGCTGCGCGACCCCGCATTCACGCTGCCGGCAAGCTGCGCATTGTTGCCGGTCTCGGGGATCAGATCGGTGAAGCTGGTATCGATCCGCTTGAACGCTGTCGTTTGCGAGTTGGCGATGTTGCCGGAAATGTTTTCCAGCGCATAGGAGTTCGCCCGCAGGCCCGCAACCGAGGTGGTGAGAGCGCCGAAGATACCCATTACATCGTCTCCAACTTCCGGGCGGCCCGCCGGGGTGATGCCAAAATGATGGCCGCTGCTGGAGGCGATGTCGCAAGGCCCGTGCCAAGCTGAATTATCGAGATGAATCAGAGAACTAACGAAAATGCCCCGGTCCAAAGACCGGGGCACAATTGCCTAGCGGGGAATTTTTTGCCGGATCGAACCGGCCTTTTCGGCCGTCACGTCGCCGACGGCGCAGCCGGTTTGAACACCATGGCAAAGCCATCCATGCAGTAGCGCAGGCCGGTCGGCTTCGGGCCGTCGTCGAACACATGGCCCAGGTGGCCACCACAACGGCGGCAATGGATCGAGGTGCGTGTCATGCCGTAGCTGGTGTCCTTGCGCTCGCCGACGCCACCATCCAGCGGCTTCCAGAAGCTCGGCCAGCCGGTTCCGCTCTCGAATTTGGTTTCGGACGAGAACAGCGAATTATCGCAGCCGGCACAGGCAAAGATGCCCTTGCGCTTCTCTTTGTTCAGAGGGCTGGAATAAGGCCGCTCGGTGCCTTCCTTGCGCAGGATCTCGTATTGCTGCGGGGTCAGTTTCTTCCGCCATTCCTCGTCGGTCATCATGACCTCGAATTTCTCGTCGGAAGAGGCGCGAGCGGGTTCACCCGTCAGCCATTTCAGCGACAGGAAGCCGGCAACACCAGCGGCGGTGGTCAGAAGCAAACGACGGTCGATCATGATGGTCTCCCTCGGTCGGGATAAAGGTCCCGTTCGTCTGGAATTACGGATCGAACCCGCCGAGGTTACACCGCGCGCGGCAGAAATCGCTCACGAAATCGCGAGCACGTGATCAGGCGATCGGGCCACCGGTTCCGGCCCGGGCATTGGCCTCCGCGAGCCGCGCCTCGCGAAGCTCTTCCCGCAACCCTGCCCGCTCGCGATAGCGCGCCAGTGTGCCTTCCAGCGCCGAAACCTGTCGCTGCCAGACCCCTACCCCGTGGCCGACGATACGGCCGACCTTGCCGCCGGCCCAGACGAGTTCGAAGGGGGCGAACAGTTTGGTGCGGTCGTCGCGGGCGATCATGCCGCGGGCGATCATCTGACCCGCCATGGCGGTGGTGTTCAGCCCCTGATGGCCGAAACCGCTGGCGACCCACAGGCCCGGCCGCATCTGGCCAATCTGCGGCATGCCGTGAACCGTCTGTCCCATCGCACCGCCAAAGGTCTCCGTCACCGAAACCTTGCCGAGCTGCGGAAACACCGTCCTGATCCGCCGCGCGATCTTTCGCGCGAAGCGCTCCGGCTTCACGGCCCAGGTCGTTTCCGGGAAGGACCACATCAGGCGGTCGCCCTCGACGATCCGAAAGTGGTCGACGCCGTCGCTGTCGCTCACCGAGCCCTGAAAGCTGATCACCTCCGCCAGCCGCTCGCCGAGCGGTTCGGTGATGCCCGCATAGCGCCACACTGGCAGCAGCGTGTCCGACAGCCGTTGCGATGGCGAGCCCAAATGCACATTGCCGGCCAGCACCACATGCTGCGCGCGCAGCTGTGCGGATGGCGTGGTGATGCGTTTCATCACACCGGCCGCATCGAGGCTCATCGCGGGCGTATCCTCGAAGATGCGCACGCCGGCCTGCTTCGCCAGGGAAGCCAGACCCATCAAATATTTGCGGCCGTCGATCTGGAACGCTTTCGGATAATGCACGCCGTGGAAGTAACGCTGCGTCTTCAGCGCATCACGGACGCGCTCGATCTGCCAGCCTTCGGCCACCGTGTCGAAATCCTCGTTCAACATCTGCAGCCGCGCGATCAGTTTCTCGCCGACATCGACATTGGAGACTTCGAGAGCGCCCTCCGTGAGCGACAGACCGGGAATGACATCTCCCGCCGCCCGCGCACGCACAGCTTCGGCGCCCTGCTTTGAGAGCCCCCACATCTCGCGGGCATCCTCCAGCCCGACACGTTCGATCAGATCGGCCAGCGGCAGGCCGAAGCCCGGCATCACCGTGCCCATCTGTCTACCGGACGCGTTCCAGCCGACATGACGGCCTTCCAGCACAGCCACGCTGGCGCCCATTTTGGCCGCCTCCAGCGCGATCGACAGGCCGGCCAGGCCGGCGCCGATCACGCAGACATCGGTGTCGATGGGGTGGGCCAGCCGGACGCGATCCTCGTCGGCCACGTCGGGTCCAAATGTCACGCTTGCAGAAGCTGCGGTCATGCCGTTTCCTACGGGCAAGTGCCGCGCTTGTCACCTTGTCCTCACGGTCCGCGTCCATTAATCCGCAATTCACTGCCGCCCAACGAATCGAGATCCGAATGCGCCGTTTGATGCTGTTCCGTCACGCCAAGACCGAAACGGACGCGCCGAGCGGCAAGGATTTCGACCGTCGCCTCGACGACCGCGGCCGCGCTGACGCAGCCTTGATGGGAGAGTGGCTCAGCAAGCATCCACCGCAGCCCGACATGGTCTGCGTGTCCACTGCGATGCGCACGCGCCAGACCTGGGATCTCGCCTCCGCCGCCATGTCGTCCAGCAAGCCCACCGTGGAGCATGTGGAAGAACTCTATGGCGCCGGCCTCGAGGAGCTGGTCGCAGTCATCCGCGATGCCGCAGTGCAGGATCCGCGCCGGCTGATGCTGATTGGCCATAATCCCGGCCTGCATGAAATGGCACTCGGCCTGATCAAGGATGGCAGCCAAGGCGGCGATGCCGCAGGCCGCAAGGCACTGGCCGACAACCTGCCGACCGGCAGCATCGCCATCATCGACTTCGCCGTCGACAGCTGGAACGATATCAGCTTCCGCTCGGGCGTACTGGTGCAATTCGTCAGCCCGAAACTGCTCAAGGACATCGGTCAATAAGTCACCTGCCGACCGGGCGTGATCGTGCTACTCTCCATCGGACACGGTGGAGGTGCACATGTACAAATCCATTCTGGTCCCGATCGATCTCGCCGAGATCGATCTCGCAAAGCCGGCCATTGCGCAGGCAGGCCTATTCTCCAGGACATTCGACGCCAAGGTGCGGCTGCTCAATGTGATGGCGATGACGCCGGTGATGCTGGCGGAATATGTGCCGGCAGACTTTGACACCCAGCAGCGCGAGACATCCGAACAGACCCTCGCCGCTGTCGCCCGTGATTGCGGCATCGATGGCGCGCATGTCTCGAGCGTCGTGCGCCAGGGCGGCATCTATCACGAGATTCTTGAAGAGGCCGCAGAGATCAAGGCTGACCTCATCGTGATGACCTCACACCGCCCGGCCATGCGCACCTACTTCCTCGGCTCCAATGCCGGGCATGTGGTGCGCTATGCGAAGTGCTCGGTGCTGGTGGTGCGGCAGGCGGCGTAGGTCAGTAGAGTGGGCAAAGGAGCGTAGCGACGTGCCCACCTTCAAGTGCACGGCTGGTCAAGGTGGGCACGCTGCGCTTTGCCCACCCTAAAGCTACCCCAGCAGATCGTTCGGCACGTCATCAAATGTATAGCTGCGCGGCCGGTTGCGGCGGAGGAAGTCAAAACCCTGCCAGCCGAACAGCGCGCTCAGGATGACGATGAACACCACACCGGCGAATTCGCCGGTGAACAGCGCGCGGATCAACAATGCCGCCATCGCCAGACCAAGCAGACCCAGCGCCGACAACAGCACGTTGAAGGTCAGCGGCTTGATGCCGGCACTCAATGTCGCCGTGCTGCCCGCCTCCGCCAACTTCTGATGCAGCGTCGTCATGAAAGCGGGATAGCCGAATTGCGGCTCCATCAGCGCTGCGGTCTGTTTCGATGTAGAGAAGATCTTGAGCCGCTTGCCCGCGCGATTGCGCAGGTCTGCGCTGTAGCGTTTGCGCTGCATCGCCATAGGCCGGTAGGACAGCCGCACCGAGGTGACATCCGCATAAGGCCAGAGACCCGACCGCCGTCCGATGGTCCAGACAATCCCCTCATCGGTCAGTTCGAACCGATAGGCCGGCCCCATCAGCGAGGCGCGATAGAAATAGGTTTTCCCATCGCTCGCCTCGCCCGGCCTGTTCAGCAGTGAACCCAACACGTTTCTGTCTCCCACCCGGCCGCGCTTGCGCGGGCGCCTCCCCGTCCCTTACAAGCTCCTTATGGCCACGACGACCATTTTTCCGCGCCGCCTGATTCTAGCGGGCGCGACGATCTCCGGGGTGATGCTGGCGCTCGCCGTGCATATGCTCGGCCAGCGTTTCGGCCTCGATCTCGGTGGCCTCTGGCGCAACGACCCCGCCAATTTCATGCCAGCCGGCTCGGGCATCGCCTGGTGGTTGATCGCCGCGATGGGATTTGTTAGCGGCTACGTCACCGCCAATCTGCTCGACAGCGCGGCGTCCGGCCGCATCCCGCGCCGCATGCGCCACTTCCTGATCGGCATCGGCGTGCTGGTGCTGGCAGGTGCCGGCCAGGCTGCGTCAGCCCCCAATGCGATCCCCACGGCCTCAGGCATCGTTGCCGGCCTGATCGCCGTGGTGCTGGGCGGCGTGATGGCCTTTTGCGGTTCGCATTTTGCGATGAAGCGGGCATAGAAAATCGCGCGAGCTTTCACCCGCGCGATTTTCCGACTCGCTACTCCTGAACTAGCTCGCCGCGCGCAAATTCACCTTGCCTTCCGCCAGCGACGTCAGCTTCGCATCGGTCTGCTTCTCCTCATCCAGCGTCTTCTGCAGCACCGCCGCACAGTCATTGCGGCCGAGCTGGCGGGCCCAGGCGATCAGGCTGCCATAGCGCACGATCTCGTAATGCTCCGCCGCCTGCGCCGCATTGATCAGCGCCGCATCCAGCACATGCTTGTCGGCGACTTCGCCGGCGGTTTCGTCCGCTTCCTTGATGATGCCGTCGATGGCCGGACAGGTGACCGCCTTCACCTC
>CALRZK010000185.1:0-6436 GCA_943372615.1 Bradyrhizobium ivorense
ACATCGCCATCAAGAAGATCGCCGAGATCATCCAGGGCAATATCAAGAGCACCGACCGCGCCGCGCGTTTCGGTGGCGAGGAGTTCGTGGTGCTTCTGCGTGAAGCGGACGAGCACACCGCACAGGCGCTCGGCGACCGTATCCGCCGCGCCGTCGAACTTGCCATCATCAGCGAAGGCGAGACGCGCCTGTCGGCGACCGTCTCCGTCGGTGTATCGCTGATCGCAGATAGCGACCGCGACGTTCAGGACATGATCGAACGCGCCGACCAGGGCCTCTATGTCGCCAAGAACACCGGCCGTAACCGCTGCTTCATCATGCCGGCAACCGAAGAGCGCGGCATTCGCGCGGCTTAATCATCCAGTCCATGCGCAATCACCTTGCGCATGACATTGGGTAGCGCTTCGCTATCCAGTGTTGCGATCGGCACCCAGCGCATGCCTTCCGGCGCCCTGCCGCGCGCAGGAACACTCGCGGTGTAGACGACAAGCTCCAGCGGAAAATGCGTGAAAACATGAGTGACGACGCCCACCTTGCGGTGCCACGGCGTTGCGTTCTTCAGCACTGGAGCCTGCTTCGCAGCATCCGCGTCTTCATGACCGGCAAGCCAGTCTGACGTCGGCACTTCCGTCATGCCGCCGAGCAAGCCCTTTTCCGCACGCGTGCGCACGAGCAATTCGCCATTGCGCGTGATGACGAAGGCCGCGCCACGTCGCAGCGTCCCGCTCTTCTTCGGCGCCTTGCGCGGAAACGTCTCCTGATCGCCGCGCTCTTTCGCTGCGCAGTTGTCGTTGACGGGGCAGAGCGAGCAGGCAGGCTTCTTCGGCGTGCAAATGGTGGCGCCGAGATCCATCAACGCCTGCGCGCTGTCTCCGGCCCGCGAGGGACCGAGCAAGGTCGCAGCCAATGCCACAATGGTCGGCTTCGATTTCGGCAGCGCTTCCTCGACCGCATACAGCCGCGATGTGACGCGCTCGATATTGCCATCCACCGGCATGCATTGGCGCTCGAAGGCAATCGCCGCGATCGCCGACGCCGTATAGGGCCCGATGCCGGGTAGCGCACGCAGGCCTTCTTCCGTATCGGGAAACTGGCCGCCATGGTCGCGCAATACTGCGACCGCGCAGGCATGTAGGTTGCGCGCGCGTGAATAGTAGCCGAGCCCGGCCCACATCCGCAGCACGTCGTCCTGCGACGCGCGGCCGAGATCGCTCACGGTCGGCCAGCGATCCAGGAATTTTGTGAAATAAGGCCCCACCGCCTGCACGGTGGTCTGCTGCAGCATGATCTCCGACAGCCAGACGCGATACGGATCGACGGCCTCCCCCGGCAGCGCCCGCCACGGCAGCCGGCGGCGGTGGCGGTCATACCAGGCAAGAATCTGCGCCGGACGCTGAGCAGCAGCGGCTTCCCCGCTATCCAGTGGCGCAATGGTCGGCGCTGCGGATTTCTTTCGTCTGCTGGCGGGGGCTGATAGACTCATGCCGACATGTATCCAAATCGATCGTCCATGAACAAGCCCGGCCCCATCTCGGCAAAACCGCTCTCCGCCCTCCTTGGCGGCGTGTTTGCGGATGCCTATGCCAAGCAGGGCTTTGCCTCGCGCGAGCTGGTGACCCGCTGGGCCGAGATCGCCGGCACCCAGGTGGCGCATTTTTCCGAACCATTGAAGATTCAGTGGCCACGGCCTGTGGATGGCCAGCCGCAGGAACCGGCGACCCTGATCCTGCGTGTGGAAGGGCCGATGGCGCTGGAGATCCAGCACATGTCGGACATCATCCTGGAAAAGGTGAACCGCTTCCTGGGCTGGAATGCGGTCGGCAAGCTCGCCCTGCGCCAGGCGCCGCTGTCGCGGGCGACCGCCCGAAAGAAGATCAAGCCGATCGATCCAGGCGCGATTGCGCAGGTGGCCGCAACCCTGCCGGAGGTCGAGGACGAGGCGCTGAAGGCAGCCCTTGCCCGGCTGGGCGCCGCGATCAAGCGAAGTTGAGGGGTTTCCGGTTCCGGCATCCGCTTGCCACATTTGGCGTTTCAAGTTAGCGAAGCGAACTTTTACTGGCCAAATCGCCACTTCGGAGCATTCCCTTGATCATCACGCGCCGCGAATTCACCGCCGCCCTCGCTTTGACCGGCGCCGCCGCAGCCATCGGCCTGTCGCCGCTGCGGCTGATCTCCGAAGCCTCCGCACAGCCCGCCGCCGATGTCGCCAAACCGGTATCGCTGCCGGACATGGCGCTGGGCCCGAAGGAAGCGGCCGTGACCGTGGTCGAATTCGCCTCGATGACCTGCGGCCACTGCGCCAATTTCAATGAGACCGTGTTCCCGAAGATCAAGACCGAGTTCATCGACACCGGCAAGATCCGCTACGTGTTCCGCGAATTCCCGCTCGACATCAAAGCTGCCGCCGGCTCGATGCTGTCGCGCTGCATCGCCAAGGATGACGCCGGCAAGTATTTTGCCGTGGTCGACATGCTGTTCAAGCAGCAGAACGACTGGGTAATGAAGAACACCGCCGAGACCCTGACCCGCATCGGCAAGCAGGCCGGCCTCAGCCAGGAGCAGGTGGAAACTTGCCTGAAAGATCAGGCGCTGCTCGACAAGATCGCAGCCGACCAGAAATTCGCCAATGAAGTCCTCAAGGTGAATTCGACGCCGACCTTCTTCATCAATGGCGAGATGCTGCGCGGCGAGCAGACCTTTGAGGAATTCTCCAAGAAGATCACGCCGCTGCTCAAGGGCTAAGGCTGACGTCACATCGCCAAAACGATCATGGCCGGGCACAGTCCCGGCCATTTTTTATGGGGCGACTGCCTCTGTGTTGCCGCAAGAAAATACCCGCGAAAACGTCGCTCAACGCCAGATTTGTTGCGGCAATCTTGCGGCATCCCGGCGGCAGCGAATTTGTTGGGAACGGACTGGACTCACCCGCGTTGTGCCAGATTGAAACCGCCGGTGCTGCGTCTTCGTAGCTCCTTGATTGCGCCCTTCGCGTCCCCGGAATGCATCCCCCGACATGCCAGCACGCGCCCCCCACCTCCCGCACTACATCGAACGCACCGCCTTGCAGAAGCTCTGCGCCGTGCCGGAACTCCCGGCTACGCATCTGCTCCCCGCCGGCCAGAAGACGCTGGCGAACATGGTGCAGAAGGGCTGGATCGAATCCTCCCCCGGCAGCATGGCGCGCTATCGCATCACGGCGCAGGGCGAAACCGCGCTGAAAGCGGAAATTCCGATGCCGCGCACGACGCAGGCGCGCGTGCGCTGAATTAACCATGTTAACGCCCCGGTAACGCGCATTAAGAACTGCTTAAGCGGGTGCTCGCAATCTTCTGAAATATTTCAGGGGGTGCGTCATGTTTGGAAATCTCGTCGTCGATTTTATCGGTCTGGCCTTTTTGGGTCTTTGCATTGCCGTGCTCGGCGCGCCGCAGCACCGCAGGCCAGACGAACTGGCCCGCGATATCTGAGGCCCGCGCCTAAGCCGCGCGAACCATCTCGACATCCATCACCCAGGTGATGCCGAAGCGGTCAGTCAGCATCCCGTAAAGCGGCGACCAGCCGGATGGCCCCAGCGGCTGCACGATGGTCGCGCCCTCGGACAATTTCTCCCAATAGCGCGTGATCTCCTCCGCGCTATCGCCGCGCACCGAGACGAAGAACGACCGCTCGCCGGGCGACCACGCCATCCGCGCTTGCACGTCATAGGCCATCACGCGAAAGCCGTTCGCGGAGGCCACCTGCCCCCAGATCACCTGATCGGCGTCGGCCGGGTCCTGCGCCTGGCCGGCATCCTTGTAGGTGAACAGCATCACATCGCCGCCGAACACCGACTGGTAGAAGGCCAGCGCCGCACGGGCATTGCCGCGGAAATTGAGGTGGGTCGTAGTCGTCACAGCCATCACGGGCTCCTTTGCTTGATCGGATGTCCGCTGCTATAGCCCTCCCCAACTGACAGTTTCCGGCAGTAGGATATGGCCCGCTCCGACCGGCTTTTCAGGCTCCTTCAGGCGATGCGAACATTGCCCGCGCCGGTCACCGCCGCGCGGCTGGCGCAGGAGACCGGCGTCTCGCAGCGCTCGCTCTATCGCGACATCGACAGCCTGCGCGCTGCCGGCGCCCGCATCGATGGCGAGCGCGGCTATGGCTATCGGCTGATCGAGGACTACGCGCTGCCGCCGCAGACCTTTTCGCGCGACGAGATCGAGGCGATCGTGCTGGGCATGGCGCAGGTCAAGCACATGGGCGATCCCGCGCTCGCCCGCGCCGCCGAAGCGGTTTTGGCCAAGGTCGCCGCCACGTTGCCCGACGATCGCGAGCAGCATCTGTTTCACGCCATCTCGCAGGTCTATCGGCCCGATGCACCGGAGACGCTGGCGCCTGACATCGACATCATCCGCAATGCCTGCTGGCACGAACAGGCGCTGTCGATCGCCTATACCGACCAGTCCGGCCACATGAGCACGCGCGTGATCTGGCCGCTGGCGCTCGTCTATTCCGAACGCGCGCTGACGCTGCTCGCCTGGTGCTGCCTACGCACCGCGTTTCGCATGTTCCGATTGGAGCGGATCAGCGATCACCGACGGACCGGCGACAGCTTTCGACCGAAGCGCGCCGCGCTGCTGCGCGACTATCTCGCCGAGTTGAAAGCGCGGGAGATCAGCGATGTTCACACCAAGCATCGCTCCCGCTAAGACAATCGCATATGCATATGATCGGGCACAGTGATCCCCGTAGGAGACACGCAGACGTGGCGACTGATTTGAAGAAGCACACCGGCCAATGCCATTGCGGCACCGTGCGTTTCGAGGCGGTGCTGAGCGACGGCTTCAGCACGGTGCGCCGCTGCACCTGCTCCATGTGCCGCATGCGCGGCGCTGTGATGGTGATGACGGCAGCACGCGGGATCAACGTGCTGCAGGGCGCGGAGCAGCTTTCGAGCTATCGCTTCAACACGGGCGTTGCCGAGCATTTCTTCTGCGCGCGCTGCGGCGTCTATACGCATCATCAGCGGCGTTCGGACCAGACATCGTTCGCGGTGAATGTCGCCTGCCTCGATGGCGTGAGCCCGTTCGATTTTGTTGAAGTGCCGGTGAATGACGGCGTCAATCACCCGAACGACACGGGCAAGCCACAGCGCATGGCGGGCACGTTGCGGTTCATTCCAGAAAACTAACGCGCCGCCCCTCATGGTGAGGAGCACGCATTTCCGCGCGCGCCTCGAACCATGAGCTGACGGGGCGCCTTCGTGTGACGCTTTGAGCGCAGGCCCGTCAGCGCGATACCCATCGACGCAGAGATCGGTGCACGTGGTGATGGGGATCGCTCCGGCGTGGTGCGCCTGCGCTCACCCCGTCCCACGCCTCGGCGCGCCGCTTATCCTTCCCGCGCCCACAGCTGCCGCACCAGCATCCCCGCCCGCTTCTCGATCGCCGCGGCCGCATCCAGCGCCAGGTCCTCGCGATAGCGCCCGGCGATCAACTGCACGCCGATCGGCTTGCCGTCATGCAGCGCCACCGGCACCACCGCGCCGGGCAAGCCCAGCACATTGATCGCCGAAATGAACCGCAGGTCGTTCCAGAAGATCTCGCGGATGCGCTCGGCACTTTCCACATCGGCGCGCGGCCCCGGCGTCGGCTGCACCGTGGTCGGCGCCAGCACCACCGGGTAATCCTCGAAAAACATCTGCCACGCCCGGATATGCGTGCTGCGCGCCGCCGTCGCATTCATCCACGCCGCGAGATCGAGCGTGCCGGCCTTGGCCTTGATGCCCGCCCAGGCCTTGTGGAAGTCGTCCGACGTCACAGCCAGCATCTTGGCTTCCTGCAGCACCGCGGTCTCGTTAGCGATGATGTCGCACCAGGTCTGCCAGACCCCGCTGATGTCAGGCACCTCGACCTCGGTGACACGATACCCTGCGCGCTCCAGATGGTCGGCGGCCTGGCGCAGCGCCGCGGTCACCGACGGATCGACCTTCATGTCATCCGGCATTTTCGCCAGCGCGACCTTGATCGGGCCTTTCGGCTTCGGCCCTTCCAGCGGCGCCGGCACCCACCAGGGATCGCGCGGATCGCGCTGGCTCATCACGCTAAGACCAAACCGCACATCCGCGACGCTGCGCGCCAGCGGTCCCTGCGCCGACATCAGATGCGCCATCAGCGGCCGTTCCGCCGCGGCACTTTCGTTGAAGGCGGGGATACGGCCCTGGGTCGGCTTGATGGTCGCGATGCCGTTGCAATGCGCCGGCCAGCGCAGCGAGCCGCCGATGTCGTTGCCATGGGCGATGGTGCCGATGCCTGCCGCCACCGCCGACCCCGCGCCGCCCGACGAGCCGCCGCAGGTCATGTCCGGGCTCCACGGATTCTGCGTGAGGCCGTGGAGCGGATTGTCGGTGAAAGCGCGGAAAGAGAATTCCGGCGTGTTGGTGAGGCCGAGCACG
>CALRZK010000186.1:0-6412 GCA_943372615.1 Bradyrhizobium ivorense
TCGATCTCGGCAGCAATCTTGTCAGCCGCGGCGGCGCAATCACCGGCAAATGGACAGAGGCAAGCCGGGGAATAAGTGGTAGCGTGTCGGGCCGCGAAGCGGGCGGTGCTATCGATGCTCTGGTCGAAGCTCCTGGATTCGCAGCCACCCTGTCCGTGGCGACGCGGGGAAACCGTCAGTCGTTCTCTATGCGATCGCAAGGTGAGATCCGCAACGTCAGCCTCAACCTAACGAAGTAGTCAGCACTCATCCGAGCCGTCGCCTTAAAAGCTCGATCAAACAAGCAGGGTGGCCCCCGCATTCGGGCCGAGCCACCTTTCTTATTTCTTATGCTGCTCTACGGGCCTCGATCTACCCCGGTTACCACTTGCTGTCGGCACCGTAAAATCAGGCTGCCCCGTACGAGGCCTGACCCGTATTGCGGTTGGAGGCGTCCTTTTCTGTCCGCAATCGCTCAGGAAAGCACAGATCTCCAACATTCGCACTTCGATCGATCTGCATGATCTCGGAGAGAATCGAGGTTGCAACTTCCTGTGCATTTTTCGCTCCCGAAAATAAACCCGCCGGACCTCGTATGCGCCCCAAAAGAGCTGGCGAAACGCCGATCGACTCCAAAACTCCAAGCCGTTTTTGATGTGTCCGTCTGCTTCCCATCGCTCCGATGTAAAACGCGTTTGTGCCGAGAGCGGCGGGCAGGTCGCGCTCCCATTCATGATCGTGAAACACAAACGCGATCGCAGTCCTTTCATCGGCCTCAAAAGGCGCGGACGACACCAATCCGCTCAGAGGCACTGCCAATAGGCCTTCGGAACGGACTGTCGCCAGGGTCTCTTGATCAGGAGAGTGTATCTGCACCTCGAACCCCGCCATCTGTCCCAGGCGCGTGAGTTCTACGGCCGCGGGTCCGGTGCCCGCGAAAGCCTCATGACCATGTCCCTGACGGCATCCCTTCAAGATCAGTCGCTGCTGAATCGTTGTCCATCCAGCGCGTGGTCATCGTCTGAAAATAACGATAGCTATCCCGCCGATCGGGCGTTGCCCGCCCGCTCACAGCGATGCCTCGTCAAGCGGAACAAGCGTCCGATCATAGTAGCCGCAGGCCTGCTGGGCGCGGCTCTCATTTATGGAGACGGCGTCGTAACTCCAGCCATCTCGGTCCTGTCGGCGCTCGAGGGGCTCAAGATGGTCACTCCGGCGTTCGAGACCTACATTCTGCCGGCGGCGGCGATCATTCTAATCGTTATCTTCGTGGCGCAGCCCCTCGGCACTGCGCGGATCGGCAAGCTGTTCGGCCCGGTCATGGCTGTCTGGTTTTTGACGCTCGCCTTGCTGGGATTGAGGGGCATCCTCCGACATCCGGCGGTGCTTTGGGCGCTCGATCCTTTCCATGCCGTCCGCTTTCTCATCTCAGGAGGCAAAGCTGCTTTCCTTGTGCTTGGCGGCGTATTCCTCTGCGTGACAGGGGCCGAAGCGCTCTATGCGGATATGGGTCACTTCGGCCCTAAACCCATCCGGCTGTCATGGCTGGTCATCGTCTTCCCATGCCTGCTGATGAACTACGCGGGGCAGGGTGCGATCGTCCTCGAAGGCGCCTCACTTACGGACAACATCTTCTATCGGCTCTGTCCGGACGGTCTTCTTATCCCGATGGTCGTATTGGCAACTCTTGCTACCGTGATCGCCAGCCAAGCCGTCATAACGGGCGCCTATTCGATGACGAGGCAAGCGATCCAACTCGGCTGGATGCCGCGGCTGGTCGTCAAACAGACATCGACCGAAGGATACGGCCAGATATATGTCGGCGCGGTAAATTGGCTTCTGATGATCACGACGCTCGCATTGATCATCCTGTTCAAGTCGTCAGACGCGCTCGCAAGCGCTTATGGGATTGCCGTGTCTCTGACGATGCTTTTGACGACGGCGCTTCTGTTTTTTGCGATGCGGGAGGTCTGGGGGTGGAGCCTGTGGGCTGCGGGGGCGATCGCAATCGCTCTGCTCGCAGTCGATGCGGTCTTCTTCTCAGCAAACCTGGTGAAGGTTGCCGACGGCGGTTACGTCCCCTTACTGATTGAGGCCGCCGTCTACGGCATCATGTGGACGTGGCATCGCGGCAACGAAGCCGTACGTGCCGAATTTGCATCGAGCGCGCTCACACTGGAAGAACTGCGGGCTAAGCTCGCAAGTGGGAGCATTCCACGCGTTTCCGGAACGGCTGTCTTCCTGACGCGTCAGCGTGGGGAGACTTCTGCAGTTCTGGCATGGCATCTGGCCCGCAACAGATCGCTGCATCAAAGCGTCGTTGTATTGACGGTCGAGAGTGTTCCGGTGCCATGGGTTTCGCAGGACACACGACTGGAAATGGAAGAAGTGCTGCCGCAGCTCTGGCGAGCGCGGACGCAGTTCGGATTCATGGAACACCCCGATGTGCCATCGATCATCGCGATGATGAGGATGCAGGGATGCGGAGCAGATCTGGCAGATGTCACATACTACGTTGGGCGCTCGACAATAGAAGCGCGTGAGGACGGCAAAGGCCTTCCCCGTTGGCAAGTCACACTTTTCGGAGGGCTCGAACGCAATTCGATGCACGTTGCGGATTTCCTGAGGCTGCCGCAGGACACGACAGTCGAACTCGGTCGGCAGGTTAAAATCTAAGTACGCGTGGCGTGTGGAGTCGCGCTCTGGGCGGCAGAGATGACAACGAAATGGCGGCAATGATCGAACGGGTGCCTCGTACAGCCGATGACCGCATCCGGCGTGGCGAGGGACCGGTCAAGTAAACAACGTTGTGAGGTTATCGGTCGCCGATACCTGCTCGTCCCAGTCGGAGGCGATGCCAACCCACCCGCAACCCGCAGGCGGACGTTCTCACCAATCAAATTCAGCTTCGCCGCCCGTGGCCATCGACGGCGCCTTCGATCCGGCCATCCGCCGATGCGAGGGCGGTGTGTCGAAGCTGCAGCACGATGCGATTGAGGTTAGCTGCAAGCTGTTGCAGCTTAGCCTGACAAGGATTCCGCCGGGTCCCAACCGGCGGAATCTCGTTGATTAGCTGCAAGCGCGAACGGTACGAATTCGCCACCCGTAAGCTGTCGCAACGGGGCGCCGTACAAGGTAGCAATCGGTGTCGAAATATCCGGGATAGGCATAAGGGTAGCCGTAGCCGCCGTAGTACGATCCCAGGCCCAGGCCGATGCCCAGACCGAGGCCGCCGTAGCCCAAGCCGCGTCTATATCCGTAGCCGCCGCCGTAACCGCCGCGGAAGCCGCCGCTATGAAAACCGCCTCCGTGAAAGCCGCCGCCGCCGTGGAAGCCGCCTCCACCCCCATGTCCGCCACGCGCAGAGGCGGCGTTCGGTGCAGTGATGCTGATCGCCGCGATCGCAAATACTGCGAGAATAGTCTTGCGCATCTGTCCGTCCTCGAATGTGTAGGTCGCTCCTGGTTTGAGATACGGCAAACATTGGACTTTGTTGCGAAAGGACCGCGCGCAGAAAATTAAATTTTCGGAAGCTTATCATGTCATCGTCGGCGCACTCATGCGTGGCCGAACGAAGACGCGCAATGTCGGATGTCCCGAGACCCAGACTGAGGCCGAAATCCACCGCCCCGCCGGTCCTTCGCATATTCCATCTTCGGCGAAGCGCTGTCGCGCGTATGCGTCGAGGCCGTTGGCTTCGAGATGATGCTGGGCGTTGAACAGCTTCCGGGTCCCGAAGCAGATGCGACCACAAGGATTGGCTGAGGGCCTGGCGCTCGGCGCGCGACAGCCAGTTTTTCATCGAGGGCGATGCACGAAAGATCGGGGGCAACCAGTTCGCCCGGCCTCGAACTGCGGTTGCCGGAAGCAGCGGGCATCTGGTCCGAGAGCGACATGCTGCAAAGCGGCCATGTCGTATGTGCGGCATACTTCACCGGCCTGCATTTCGAGCACGGAGCCGCTGAGATCCGGGAGGCGCTCGCAGGCGGGAAGCCGCTGTCACACCGCTTCCGTCGCAACGAGGGCGGCCACTGGTACGTCTCGGTCATGCTGCGGCAGGAGTTCGCCGAGCCGACCGTGACCGGCTTTGCCGGCGGCTGTCTGGGCGTCGATCTCAACGTCGACCATGTCGCGCTCACGCTGACCGACGGCACGGGCAACCCGCTGACCTGCGTGCCAGGTGCACCCGGCAGGCCGGTCATGTCGCGCCGCATCGATCTCGTCACCTACGGCAAGACCAAGGCGCAGCGGCTCGACATGATCCGCAAGGCCGCGGCTCAGATCGCGGACCTGGCAAGCACGCTAGGCGTCCCCGTTGCCGCCGAACGGCTCGACTTCGGACGCAAGCGCGCCGAACTGGAGACGCAGGTTGGCAGGAAACGTGCGCGGATGCTGTCCGCCTTCGCCTATTCGATGTTCGGCCAGGCGCTATCGCGCGCCTGTAGCCGCCGGTCCGTCCGCATCGTCCTCGTCAATCCCGCCTACACCTCGATCATCGGCCTGGTGAAGTTCGTTCCCCGCTACGGGTCGAGCATCCACGCGGCCGCGGCCTTGGCGATCGCCCGTCGGGCGATGGCCCTTTCCGAACGACTGCCGGCTTCCGGCGAGAGCATCTCGGTGCTCCTCGCCTCCGGCGACCGCGTGACCCTCCCGCGACCTGCAAGGATCGCGCGGAGGCATGTGTGGTCGTCGTGGAGCCGGTTGTCGCGAGGATCGTCAGCGGTCCATGAAGGAAGACGGGGGGCGCGATCGGACGGCGCCGGAGGTCTTGCGACCTTCCGCGATCGTCGGACGGGGTTCGGCTGACGCCTCCCCTTCACCGGTCAGGGGCGAGATTCCCCTGCGCAGCGAGGTTCAGGTTACGGCTAGACCTCGCCGCCTCCAGATCGGTCCTCACGGACCGACGCGGAGGTGCGGATTCCACACGGAGATCCGGATAGCCGACAAAGTACACGAATCTTGATCTGTCGCTGGCCATCCTTCGCGATGGCGCTTGGTGGGCGATCCGGCACTCGTCCCGCGACCGCCGCAGAAGGTGGTCGGCCCCGGGGGCTGCGGGTCCGGAGCGAATGTCGCGGAGTTGCGCGGACGGCTCGCCCTGCGACGCTGATCGCGTGCTGCGAAGGGAGAACGGCGATGGATCGCAGACTGTTCATGGCGTCCGCCGCCCGCGTTGTGGGACTGTCGGCGCGGGGTGGGGCTTCGCGTAGTCATGGCCCGCGAAGCCGGTCAGGATACTTTCGGAGTTTCCCGCTGATGGCCAGACCGACCTGTTCGCGCGGGCCTACGCCGATTACGGCGCGGCTCAGCAGCGCGATGAGAAACGCTCGTACGCGGTCAGTTCGATGACGTCGAGCCCGTCGCGCCCACCGTAGATCTCCCTCCGCAGATATTCGATCTCTTTTTCCTTCGCATCTTGGGGGACATCAAGGTACCAGACCCTTTTCGTTCCATCCCACCTGAAGCGCCTCGCCTTCAGCTTCTCCCTCGTCTCGAACGGCGCTCCCGTCGCGAGGATGCGCCAGATCGGTCGCCGCGCGCTCTCGAGCAACCGGCTCATTGCGACGGCCCCGCTCGCCGGCAACGGAAGCGACAGAAGTTCTATGGCCGCGAGACAGTCCGCGACGGCGCGGTGGCGGTCGTAGAAGAAACCGGCTGAGGCCGCCAGGTAGCCGAGCTTCGTGCCCTCGAACCCTTCCGAGCTCCAATCCACCTCCGACATCGAGCAGGCCCACGGCTTTTCGATGAAGATCGGGCAGAACCGCTCCAGGAAGCGCCGGTCGAACGCAGCGTTGTGCGCCAGGACCAGATCGCTCTCCCGGACGAAGGCCGCGACTGCGGCGGGATCGATGACGTGGCCGGCTACCATCTCGTCGGTGATGCCGGTCAACCGGGTGATCGCGGTCGGGATGGGCGCAGCCGCTTGCCGGAAGCCTTCGAAGGTCGGACCGATCCTTCGGATCGTGCCATCCAGACCGTAGGTGAACTTGACCATCGCGAGTTCGATGATCTCGTCGGTCGCGGCATCGAGGCCGGTGGTCTCGACGTCGACCATGACGGCCAAGCGATGCGGCGCTCCGTCGTCCGGCGCGACGACGTCGCGCACCGGCAACCGCCGCAGGACCTTGTAGGCGTCGGTCGCATCGAGGGCCGCGGCCATGGCTTCGAAGTCGGGTGTGATGCCTGTCGTCCTGTTCGCATTCAGCATGGTGTGCGTCTGCCTGTCGGGGAAATTGGGCCGCGCGGATGCTCCGCGCGGCGTCAGGATGTCGATACGTCGGTGGCGTTCCGGCGCCGCCGCCTTTTCCGGTGTTCGGCCGCGACGGACTTTCTGTCCGCCGTTTCCTTGATCCTCTCGCCGGCTTCGGCGATGGCCTGTGCCCGGGCGAGCCTTTGGACGAACATCTGGAACCGGGAGCTGGTCATCAGTTCC
>CALRZK010000187.1:0-6401 GCA_943372615.1 Bradyrhizobium ivorense
CCGATAAGCTGTTGGCCGGTCGTGCCGGTCGACGGCGTGGCCAAAGCCTGCACGCCGATGCAGATCGCTCCTGCGGTGCAGAGCAGCAGCGAAGGCATGAGGCGGCGCAACGGCACGGCGCCGGTGACGCGGCTGCCGGCGATGGTCACGGCGACGGGCAAAAAGCCGATCACCAGTGAGGTCATGGCAATGCCGCCCATCTGAACGGCATTGGTCAGCAGTGCGTAATAAAGCGTGTTGCCGGCGAGGGCGAGCCAGCCCAGCGTGGTCCAGTCGCTGCTCTTGAGAGTATCGCGCAGCATGCGCCAGCGGGGCGCGATCAGGGCGGCGGAGATCAGCCCGTAAACAAAGTAGCGGCCGGCGGCGAGCTGCAGCGGACTGAAGGCGGGGACGAGTTCGGGCGCAAGGAAAACCAGCCCCCACAGCGCTCCGGCAGCCATGCCGAAGGCGACCCCTGTCATCGTCGAACCACGTGCCGCGCCGATCATCTCTCTTGCTCTCTCATGAGTTGAGTGAGCAATATCATCGGTGAAGTGATAAAGGCGCCCTCGATAGCGGCGTCAAACGCAACATTTACTCGCTCATGGCCCGAAAACCCGACCCATCCCGCGATCTTGATGCTTTCGACCGGTCCATCCTCCGGATCGTCCAGCGTGACAACAAGACACCGCAGCGCGAGATTGCCGCGGCGGTCAATCTCTCGACAGCGGCCGTGCAGCGGCGGATCGCAGCCATGGAAAGCGCCGGCATCATCGCGCGGAACGTGGCGATGGTGGATCCGCTGGCGATCGGGCTGACGATCACGGCAATCGTGGAGATTTATCTGCGCGACGAGCGCTCGACGACGGTGGATGCCGCCAAGGCGATCTTCCGCGCCGCGCCGGAGGTGCAGCAGTGCTACTACACGACGGGTGGCACCAGCTTCGTGCTCGTCGTGGTGACGAAGACGATGCAGACCTATGAGGCCTTCATCCGTCAGCGGTTCGAGGAAAACGAGACCGTGAAGAGTTTTCGCACGCTGGTGGTGATCGATCGCGTGAAAACGCAAACCGAACTCGCGATCGAGGATTGATCGAAGCGGAGGCCCCGGCGCTTATGGCGCCGGGATGGCCAGCAGGCTGGAAATGCTGCTGCCGCGGATGTCGTAGACGCGGGCGAAGACGACATCATCGCGTTTGATTTCTGCGATGACAGGCGCGGTGAGGCCCTTGCAGTAGAATTCACCCAGAGTCATCGCGAAATCGGCGGCGTGGCTATCCCAGCCGATGGTGAAGTCGGGACCGAGCGCGACCTGTGCGGGGCGCTGCGGGCCGCACACCGCGACCTTCCACTTGCGGCCGGCGGGCGCGTGTTCCTGCCGTTCGTCGATCTGCTCCTTCAGCGCATCCGACGCCTGCTTCAGGGCGAGGCCCCAGTAGTCGAGCATGTACAGCGCATCGGCCTGGCGTACGGTGCCGGCGACATAGTTGAAGTGCGTGTATTGATACGGATGCAGCCGGATCATTTCGGCCATCGGCAGCATCAGGCCGAACGACAGCGCGGCGACTGCAGCCGCTTGCGCGCCGCGATGATTGACGCGCAGCCAATCCATCAGCGAGGCGAAAGCGACGCCGGCGAGCACGGTCATCGGCGGAATCACGAAAATGAAGTGGCGGATGCCGTTATACAGCGCCGGACGCTTCACCATGGCGATGATCAGCGGCAGCATGGCTGCCGCCGTCAGCATCAGGAGAATCGTCTTGCGCCGCGCCGGCACGTCCTTGCGCGAGGTGGCAACGATAGTCAGCGCGATGCCGCCGGCGAGCAGGGTGATCAGCACTTCCGGCAGTTGCAGCGCGAACAGCGTCGGCAGATAGGACCACGGCATGTCCGGCACCGAGATCATGGCGCCGTCGAACATCTCCTTCCAGGGCTTCTCGAAGAAGGTGGAGAAATAGCCCAGTGCCCGGATCGGGTTGGCGGGCTCGAGGATCGACCACGGCCAGATCAGGCCCATGATCAGATAGCCGAAGGCAAGACCCGGCAGCAGCAGATAGACGACATGAAGCAAACGGCGGATCGCTTCGCGCGGACCCTGCTGGCGCCATTCTTCGAGCAATAGCGGGGCGAAGCCGATCAGCGCATAGATCAGCGTCAGGCCGGCAAGGATACGGCAGCCGATGGCACAGCCGGCGCCGATGCCGAGGATCAGTACGGTGCGGTTCGATGGCGCCGGATATTCCTGCACAAGGCGGACGAGGCCGAGCATCAGCACGATCATGGCCACCGCGAAGGGGGCATCCTTCGGGTTCATGAACATGTGGCCGTAGAAGGTCGGGCACAGTGCGAGCAGCAATAGTGTGACGAGGCCCGCGACGGGGCCCGCGATCCGACGGCTGACGCGCCAGGTGACGGCAATGCCGATCACGCCGACGATCGCGCCAAGCAGGCGGCGCGTCTCGAACAATTCGAGCGGGATCACCTTGTGCAGCAGCGCGGCCGCCATATCGAAGCCGCCGCCATACATGTAGAGATTGGCGAAGGAGAGGGCGTCGGTGTTGCGGAAGCCCGAGCCATACATCTTCAGCAGAAGATCGGCATATTCGGCATGGGTGTAGTCGTCCCAGCCGAGGCCGTAATCCCGGAATGTGAAGCTTGCGATAATACTGATTACGACCAGCGCCAATACGGCGAGGTCGTCACACGTCTTTTCCACGGAGCGCCGCACGGGCGTTTCGATGGCCGCAGTCGTAATCGATGACATGGCTATAGACGATCCGGTGTCCCCAAACCCAAACAATGGCTCGGCATTGCGCTTTTGAGCCTCGTTCCCCGGCATCGGTATAGCGCGTTTGTATTTGTGAGTAATTGAGAATTGTGGCTGAATTTCTCTTAAAATACGTGCGGTGCAACAAGAATAAAGCTTTGTTCCTTAGCGGTATCGAAGGCTCGCCAAGCGATGTCGGCGCAGGGGCGCCGTCGGCCGCCGCGGCGCAGAAACCTGTTTCCCCATTGTGGCTTACCCCAAGCTGTGAACGCAAAATTGCCGTTTGGCGAACTGCGTCATATGACGTTATCGTGGCTTCCGTGACGAGACTCGCGGGGGCGTCCGTCCAGGAGTTCGAAAGACCATGATAGTGCTGCTGATTGCCGGGATCGGGGTCATCCTGGCGGGCCTTGCCGCGATCGGATTTGGTATTCCGGTCAAGGAGTTCGGGTTCGGCAACACATTGATCCTCACCGGTTCGGTCGGGGTTTGCACCGGTCTGATCATGATCAGCCTGGGCCTCGTCGTGCGCGAGATGCGCAGGTTGGCGGCAGAATTTGCGGCAGCCGAGCCTCGCGCCGCTGCGCCGCTGCCGCGCCGGGAACTGAAACTGCCGCCGGCGCCCCAGGACGTCGAGGACGACCACGAGGAGACGACGCCGGCATTCCCGCCCTTTGCGCGCGAGACGCCTCCACCGCCCGCACCACCGGTTCCGACCGGTCCGGAACCGGGCGTGCCGCCGTGGCAGGACGAAGTGTTGCGCGACCGCGAGCGTCTCGCTGCGGCCGCCAGCACTGCGCCGGAAGAGCCGAAGCGACGCAATCTGATGTTCACCTCGACGCGCCGCGACCGCGAAAAGGAACGGACCGATGCTGTCGCTCAGGCCCTGGAGCTCGACCTGACCGGGCTTGCGCCCACGCCGACCGCCGATGAAGCTCCGCATGTTGACGACGCTCCGCAGGCCGAGGAAGCACCGCGCTTCGAGGATGCCTGGCCGCGCGGCGAGCGTCCGTCGCCTGCACCCGACCGCCCGCGATTTTCCGATGCGATCCGCCAGGCGGCGCGTGCCTCGACAACCCAGCCGGAGCGCTTCAGCGATCGGCTGCCAGATCCGAGCGAGATCCCCGATCGTGATGAGCCGGCGCCTGCACCAACTCCTCCGGCGCGCGCACGCGGCGTGACGGTGCTGAAGTCAGGCGTCGTCGATGGCATGGCCTATTCGCTCTATTCCGATGGCTCCATCGAGGCACAGATGCCGGAAGGCCTGATGCGCTTCGCCTCCATCGACGAATTGCGCGAACATCTCGAAAACCGCAGCTGACGCGATCTCCCTTTCGAAAGACGGCGCTATGAGCGAGACCAACGGCAAAAGCTTTATCGAGCTGACGGCGACGATCGTGTCAGCCTATGTCGGCAACAATCCTGTGCCGGCGGCGGAGTTGCCTGCATTGATCAACCAGGTCCACGGTGCCCTGACGCGTGTCTCCGGCAATGGCGCCGCGCCGACGGCTGCGGAGCAGACGCCCACCAAACCGGCGGTGCCGGTGAAGAAGTCCATGACCGCCGAATATCTGGTGTGTCTCGAAGACGGCAAGCGCTTCAAGTCGCTGAAGCGTCACCTGCGCACGCAATATGGGATGACGCCGGAACAGTATCGCGAGAAGTGGGGTCTGCCGGCGGACTATCCGATGGTCGCGCCGAACTATGCGGTGGCGCGTTCGCAGCTCGCCAAGCAGATGGGCCTCGGTCAGCAGCGCAAGCGCCGGAAGTAGGTATCTGGGTTCCATCTATCAGGAACTTTTATCGAACAAATCGGGACGAAAAGTTGACCGGTCAACTCCCGATTGGCCCCTGCGGCGGCCGTGCAACTCGCCTTTCTGTCGAAGCCCAATGCGGCGGACCAATCGACAAAATAGGAAATTGATCCAAAATTCCGCTTGCGAGGGCAGCGGACTCGTGAGCTTATGTCTCCACAAGGAGAACAAAATGAGAACATCAGGAAGCCGCCAGACCCGCCCCGATCCGATCGACCCGCACCGTGCCCGCCATCTGTCGCTGGAAACGCGCCAGATACTCACTGAGGACGGCATTGCCAGCGTGCTGGTCAATGACAGCGAGAGCCCGCTGGCCTGGCTCGCCCGCCGCAAGGGAAGGGACGGGCGCAGCCTGATCGCGCCGCATCAGTTCATTGCCGGCGAGAAGCTGCGTGCCGATTTCACCCGCGCCAATATGGCCCCGCGCGTCACTGCCAATTGGGGAGCGCCGACGGGCGGTCGGCCGCGCGGTTCAGGCCTCAGCCCCGGTGAGATGACCGATGTGGTGCTGGCCTCGCGGCAGAAAGTCGGACACGCGCTCGATGCCTGCGGTCCGGAATTCTCTGGCCTCTTGATGGATGTGTGCTGCTTTCTGCGCGGACTCGAAGATGTCGAGCGCGAACGCAACTGGCCGGCGCGCTCGGCCAAGGTGGTGCTGCAGCTCGCGCTCGACCGGCTGGCGCGGCACTACGGTCTTGCAGGCGAGACGAATGGCAAGCCCGCGAAGCTGCGGACATGGCTGGCGGAGGATGCGAAATTCGAAACCTAGCCCGCGGTCTCCAGCGCTTCGCGTGCATCATTGCGGATGCGCTCGACCATCGAGCGGAGGCCGTTGGAGCGTTGTGGCGTCAGATGCTCGCGAAAGCCTAGTTCGTCGAACACGGCGATGGCGTCGGTCTCCAGAATGTCCTTCGGCGTGCGGTCGGACATGAGCGCGAGCAGGATTGCGATCAGGCCGCGCACGATATGGGCGTCGCTGTCGCCGAGATAGCTCAGAACCGGCGTGCCCGTGTCGCTGGTGGCGACTTTGCGTGACAGCCACACCTGGCTGGCGCAGCCATTGACCTTGTTGGCCGCCGAATGTTCATCCTCGGGCATCGGCGCCAGCGTGCGGCCGAGTTCGATCACATAGCGATAGCGATCGTCCCAGTCCTCGAGCAGTTCGAAATTGGCGCGGATCTCGTCGATAGCAGTGGTCATGGCGGCCTTGATGCAAATGTTGGCCCTATATAGGGGCGTTTTGCATCGAATGCGACCGTGGTTCCGGCATTTAGAGCATGATCCCGAAAAGTGGGAACCGGTTTTCGGACCAGATCATGCTCTCACAAACAAAAATAAGACGTTTCCGGAACCGGGGCTTATGGCACCGGCGGCGCGTCCGGCGACTGCCAGTCAACGGCGAGGTCATCCTGGGTCAGCGTATCCGGCTTCGCCATCACGACAGCGCCCGGCTCCTGATCGCTGCCTTCGCCGATCGAGCCGGTATGATCGGGCTTCTTCTCGGTGATGATCTGATAGACCTTTCGTGCGCCTTCCTTGGCGCGTTCGCCGATGAAGGCCGCGGCGTTGCCGCCGACCTCGCAGGCTGCCGGCTGGCGCTTGCAGAACTGGCTCATATCCGATGCCGCCGCGGTCGCAGCCGAGATCGCGTCGGACGCACCGACCTGCGGGGCCGCCGTCTTGTCGGCCTCGGGCGTGTGGTCCCGCGGCAGCAGAACGAGCACCAGCCCGATCCAGAATGCCATGCGCAGCAGGAAGAACATGAAAACCCCGTCGTCTTGTCGAAGCTCGTTGCGAATGATCGCACTCGACAACTGAAGCTAGGTGCAGTCGATAAACTT
>CALRZK010000188.1:0-6388 GCA_943372615.1 Bradyrhizobium ivorense
TCGAGTCGCAATTTCCGGCTTTGAACTGGTCCCGTGCTGCCAGGACCGCGGCTTCCGTGGGGTTTTCGGGCGTGCCGTCGAACACCGCCGTCGTTCCATCCAGCCGAGCGGCCTTCATGAACGTATCGAGCAACCCGACTGCGACGATACCCTTGTCCGTCACGATCAACGGCCGCGAGACGCCCAACAGCTTGAGCTCTTCCGGAATGAGTCCACTCGCCCCGACCTCGAACTGGATACGAGTCAGGTAGGTAATCAGGCCCATCTTCTTCTCCTTTTGAAGGCAATTCGTGCGTACGCCGAGGCGTTCAGACGCATCTCGCGCCGCAGTGCACGAAACAATGAAGTCCGCAGTTAACATACTGACCGGATAGTATGCAATCGGATTAAGCGACTTCCCGACGATCTGCGGCGTCATCAACGCCGCGGATACAAATCCATTGTTCAGATCAGTTGGATGGCTCGATGCCGTGCAGGAAGGTCGTCCATACCGTCCGGACCAACTTTCGCCCGTCGATATTCGCACCTCGACGATGCCATTCCAGCATCATTCCGTCGTTCGTTGCGACAATCATCGAAGCGAGTTCCTTCGTGGACGTAGAAGCAATTTCGCCCCGCTTCTTGCCCGCTTCAAGGATGGTTTCGAGCGCGGAGTAAATCTCGTCGTATATCTCGACGATCCGCTTGCTGATCGCATCGTCACGATCGCGGAATTCGATTGACGTCTTGATGAGGCAGAGCAGCTTCTGAGGCTGCTCTATTCCATTCAGCGAACTGAATCGGAAGAAGCCCGCAATCTTGTCCGTCGCCGAGCCCTCGATTTTATGGACGTGATCCAGAAGCGGCGAGACAACGGCCTCGCGCGCGTCTTCCAGCAAACCAAGCAAAAGCCGCTGCTTGCTATTGAAATAAAAATAGATCGACCCCTTGGTGAGACCCGCGGCCCTCGCGATCTCGTCAAGCGATGTCGCGTGATAACCTTTTGCGACGAACAGTGCGAAGGAAGCCTCCGAAAGGCGACGGATGCTGTCTTCGCGGAGCTCCAGATTCGTCGCGGGTTTAGGCGACTTTGATGACCGCTTTTTGGTCTTCGTGCCGCGAACCACCGGAGTGGCCGCCGCTTTCGGTCGCTTGCTGGCTGTTGCTTTCAGTGGAGCTGGCACTTTGGTCCTGTGATTGTCTCGGTTAACGATGCGAAGCGTCACCATCAAAAAATCGTTCGATACAGTAGTCCGTGCGGATTGAAGCCCGCAAGTGTTGCGGCCGCTCGGTCAGCCACTCTGACGAGCAACCGCGCCGCGGACGGGCGACATCGCCCACCCGCACGATCGCGGATCGACGGAACAGAAACAACTCCGCCGGGATTGAATGGCAGAACTTGCGTGGAATCCGGCGCTTGCGACCTTCAAGCCCGCCATCCACCTTAACATCCTCTGCCCACGTTGACAACATACCATACGGATAGTAAGTGGCCAGATAGCGATTGCGGGTTCGAGTGAAGGTTGCCGCGGATGCTCGCGCACGACGCGACGGCGCCCACCGTATTCGGCAAACGAAGGAATCGCCATTTCATTTGGAGTAAGACAGTGACCATTACAGGCGAACTTTTCATTGGCGGGAAGCGCGTTCGAGGGACCGGAGGCCCCCTGCACGCTCAGAACGCTTCCACCGGCGAAATTCTGCCTGGTGAGTTCAGCACAGCTTCAATCCCGGAACTGGAGCTTGCGGTCAAACATGCAGATGAGGCCTTCTTCGCATTTCGCGAGATCGATCTGCAACGCCGAGCGCGCCTTCTTGACGCAATAGCGGAGAATATCCTCAAACTCGGCGACGAACTCGTTACTCGATGCATGGCGGAGACGGGTCTTCCGCAAGGGCGCATCGAAGGCGAGCGCGGGCGTACGGTTGGGCAGTTGCGGATGTTCGCCGATGTTGTGCGCCAAAAATCATTCTTGAACGTTCGAATTGAGACCGCACAGCCGGATCGCAAGCCTGCGCCGCGCCCCGACTTGCGATTGCGAAACGTGCCGCTTGGCCCGGTGGCTGTTTTCGGAGCCAGCAATTTCCCGCTGGCGTTCTCGGTCGCCGGCGGCGACACCGCTTCGGCTCTCGCGGCCGGTTGCCCGGTGATCGTCAAGGCTCATTCGGCGCATCTCGGAACGTCCGAACTGGTTGGACAAGCGGTCCAGAATGCGATTGCCGAATTGGGCCTGCCCCCCGGCCTGTTCGCCCTCCTGTCCGGCTCTGGTCAGGTGGTGGGCGAAGCACTGGTTGCGCACGAAAAAATCAGGGCTGTCGGCTTTACAGGCTCTCGGCGCGGCGGGACTGCGTTGATGAAAATCGCCGCCGCCAAGCGTCAACCGAGCCCGGTCTTCGCGGAAATGAGTTCCATCAATCCCGTGTTGCTTTTCCCGCGTGCGCTCGAAACCAACGGCGAATCCATCGGCGGCGCGTTCGCCAGTGCGCTCACATTGGGTTGCGGACAGTTCTGCACGAATCCCGGTCTCGTCATCGCGATCAAAGGCGCCGCGCTGGAACGCTTTATCGCGAGTGCCGCTGCGTCCATCGCCCAATTCCCCCCGACACCGATGCTCACCTCATCCATCCTCGAAAGCTACCGCGAGGGCGGCGAAGCCTTGGCGTCGCAGAAGGGTGTTACGCGCGTGTCCGCCAGCGGTTCCGTGGAAGCGGGACGCGCTTCCGCCCAGCTCTTCCGGACCACGGCAAAGTCGTTCCTCAGCAACCCGGCACTGCATGCCGAAGTGTTCGGTCCAACGTCGTTGATCGTCGAAGCAACGGATTGGAGCGAGGTCGAAACGGTGATCGCATCGCTCGAAGGCCAACTCACCGTCGCTTTGCACATCGAGGGCGAAGATCAGGAGCTCGCCGCAAAGATGCTGCCGCAACTTGAGTGTCTGGCGGGCCGGATCCTTGTGAACGGTTTCGGGACCGGCGTGGAAGTCGGAGCGGCTATGGTCCATGGCGGTCCTTATCCGGCGACATCGGACGGGCGCAGCACGTCTGTGGGCAGCCTCGCAATCGAACGGTTCCTGCGGCCCGTCTGCTATCAGGATCTTCCTGCAACCCTCCTGCCCCCGGAATTGCGATGACGTGCTGATCCTGCGCGCGCACATGAGCGCGCAGCATCGCTGAGATTTACGCAAATACCGCTTCGCCGCCCCTTCATCAGAACATTGCATACTGACTGAACAGTATGTAAATTTCATATGGAAAAGAACCCAACTGATTGGCTTTGAGGAAACGAAAATGAGCAATGCGCACGATTACCAAGAATTCCGTTCCAACCTTCGGCGTCTGGCTCTCGACAAGATCGAGCCCCACGCAGCGGCGTATGATCGGGAAGTAACGTTTCCGGAACAATCGCTCGAAGCCTTCAAACAGCTCGGGCTCGTCGGCTTGGCATTCAGCGAGACCGTCGGCGGTCAGGACGGCGATGTCCTCGCGCAATGCATTGCGCTCGAGGAAATCGCGCGGGTCTGCGCATCATCCTCGTTGACGCTGATGGTGATCTGGGCCGGTCTCGTGCCGGTCGCCAAACACGGCAATAAGGAATTGCTCGAGACGGTGATCAAGCCTGCGATGGCTGGCGGCACCGTCGCTTCGATCTGTTTGACCGAACCGCATTGCGGTTCCGATCTGTTCGCTTTGAAGACGACAGCGAAGCGCGACGGCAACGACTGGGTCATCAACGGCCAGAAGCGCTACATCAGTAATGCCGGACGCTCCGACTGGTACACCGTGCTCGCCCGCACCGGAGAGAAGACGTTCGGCCTGTTCTCCGTTCATAAGGACGATCCCGGCTTCTCCGTCGGCAAGAAGGAAAGCAAGCTCGGGATTAAGGGCAGCCCGACCGCCGATCTGCATTTCGAGAATTGCCGTATTCCTGCATTCCGGGCCATCGGCGACGAAACCAAGGGTTATGACTACATCAGCGAGTCCCTCACCTGGACCCGAGCCCTGATCGGAGCTCAGGCTCTCGGCATCGCCCAGGGCGCGCTCGACCAAGCGGTCAACTACACCTCCGAGCGCCAGCAGTTCGGCCAGATGCTGTCGAAATTCCAGATGTTGCGCGCCATGATCGCAGATATGGCGACTGCTATCGAGGCAGGACGGACGCTCCTTTACAGCGCCGCGGAAGCCATCGACGAAGGATACCCGGACGCACGTAAACTGGCTTCGATGACAAAGCTGTTCTGCAGCGACACCGCGATGAAGTCCACGGTCGATGCACTGCAAATGCACGGCGGTGCTGGCTACATGAATGACTTCCCCATCGAACGAATGCTCCGCGACGCAAAGATCACGCAGATCTACGAAGGCGCCAACGAGATCCAGAAATTGATCATCGCCAAGGATGTCTATGATCGGAACGCCGAGCGTTCGAAATAATACCCTGCTTCAGAAGTGAACGAGATTTCATCAGGCACGGCGCACCGGCGGAATGCTGCTGCGCCGTGCCGACGCGCTTTGTGAGAAATGCATCATGGCAACTGAATCGAGCAAAAAACCCGCTGGCCGCCCATTGGACGGCATTCGCGTTATCGACCTGACCCGGCTGGCTCCGGGTCCCTACTCCACCATGCTTCTCGCCGACATGGGCGCAGAAGTGATCGTTGTCGGCGGAGGAGCTGGAAGCCTTCCCATTGCCGCACTGGCGCGCGGGAAGCGTTTCATCGAGATCGACTTGAAATCCGCCGAAGGAAAGTCCGCTTTTCAAGGCCTCGTGCGACAGTCCGACGTTTTGATCGAAGGCTATCGCCCGGGCGTCATGGACCGCCTCGGCTTGGGATACGATGCCCTTCAACAGATCAACCCGCGATTGGTGTATTGTGCGATTACCGGTTACGGACAATCCGGCCCCATGGCACAAGAGGCAGGCCACGATTTGAATTATGCCGCCGTCTCCGGTGCCATAGGAGCGTTCGGGCCTAGCGGCGGCGTCCCATCGTTTCCCCTGAACCTCCTCGCTGATTTTGCTGGCGGCAGCCTTTTCGCGACGCTGGGGATACTCCAGGCCCTGATCATGCGCGAGCGTACTCAAGCCGGGCAGTATATCGACGCCGCGATGGTCGATGGCTGTATCTCCCTGATGGCCATGCACTATCCAGATTGGGGACAACCCGTTCTGCAAGCCCCAGGCGACGGACTTGTCGCAGGAAACGCACCTTTCTATCGCTGCTATCGATGTGCCGACGGGAAGTTTCTTGCCGTGGGCGCTCTGGAGCAACGCTTCTTCGAAAATTTATGGGCAGGTTTGGGTATCGGAGACCCGCTTCCGAACCATCTCGATCGAAACACGTGGTCTTCAATGACCGAAAGGTTCGAGAAACTCTTCGAAACTCGGTCCCGCGATGAATGGACGGAGCTCTTCGCGAACAAGGACGCATGCGTCACACCTGTGCTGGACCCTGTCGAGGCACTTTCCCACAAACAAAACACAAGCCGCCATCCAGACCTTCGTCCGGACAGCGTCCCGGTCGTGCCGCTGCTGTCCAAGGCTGAAAAGATTGCGACGGTCGTTGATACAACGGATAAGACGCAATCGGTCCTTGAAGAACTTGGGCTTTGGACGCCAGAACTTGAACGATCGGTAGCTAACCAACCTAAACGGCAGGTCACGGGTCTGAGTTGGCCGCCGTTGTAGTATCTGCACCGGGCTGGAAACCCTGCAATCGGAGTCTGTAGCAGATGCGGATCAGGGCGCTCGTTTGGGCTCGACATTCTATGTAGGGCAATCAGATGGGCCAAGGATTGGCGGGATCAAACTCATGATCGCAGCACAACACCCGGGAGAACAACGGTGCCAAGAACGTTGGTCGGCTTTAACTCGAAGCAGTCGTTCAAAACGATGTTAGAGAAAGGCAGATCTTGTGAACTTGGCTGCACCGCTTGTGTCCGCTTTGCGCCACGAGCCGCCATTAGCTCCTCAAGATGTCGGCGTCGAATTCGTTGCCGCTTAATGCAGTGTCTGCCGAGACTTGGAATCGGAGGCAGACGGGATATGGCTAACGCCCCGACATCAGCCGGTCATTGCAATGTCACCGATAGTGGTGTGTCTTGCAAACGTCAATCTACTTCGACCGTTGAACTTCGATGCATAGAGAGCTTCATCGGCCGCGGCCGTGAAAGTTTCGGGATCATCGCCGCGTCGACCAAGAGCCACACCAACGCTTGCGCCAATCTTGATTTCATTCCCGGAGAGCGAGAAGGGATCGGATAGCGCGTCGATGATGCGCTGCCCGAGTTGCATTGCCTCTTCCCGGTTCTTGACGATCGCTTGAACGACCACGAATTCGTCGCCTCCCATTCTGACGGCGAAGTCGCCTTCGCGCAGGCTCCCATTCAACCGGCCAGCAACCGCGCGCAG
>CALRZK010000189.1:0-6368 GCA_943372615.1 Bradyrhizobium ivorense
CGTCAGGTCTTTAGAATGGGGATTGTTAAGGCGATGGGTGCCCTTTGGGGGCCAGCGCGTCAAGGGCGGATCGCTCCGGAGTGTAGGGTGGGCAAAGCGGAGCGTGCCCACCATTCCCATCCGGGCGTGCGGTGGTGGGCACGTCGCTGCGCTCCTTTGCCCACCCTACAAGCGGGAATTTGTCACTTCAGGGTCGAGCCCAGCCATTTATTGGCCGCCTGCTGGGCCTGGGCGCGCTCCTGCGGGCTGGCGGCGGCCAGCAGTTCGTCCAGCATCAGGTCGCCCTTTCCGGCGGTCTTGGCTACGATATGCCAGCGGAAACCTTCCAGCCGGTCGTCGGTATTTGTGCGCATGGCCAGCACCCGGGCGAGGCGGTTCTGCGCGATCGGGCTGTTCTGGCGGGCCGCCTTGCGCAGCAGGGTGATGGCGGCTGCCTCGTTTTTCGAGGTTCCCGTGCCGTTATAGAGCGCGATGGCATATTCCACCTCGGCATCCACATTGTCAGCCATCGAGGCCGCCTGCAGCAGGCGAACGGCCTTGTTGATGTCCTTCTCGACGCCGGTGCCCTCCTTGTAGAAGGTCGCCAGCGCATATTGCGCCTCGGGATTACCGGCATCCGCCGCCTGTCGCAGCAACTCCGCCGAGCGCTTGACGTCCTGCGGGAGGGTCTGGCCGTCGAGATAGAGCAGCGCGAGATTGTAGGCCGCCTTGGGATTGCCGAGCTTGGCGGAAGACGCCAACAGCTTCACGGCCTCGTCGCGGCCACCCGGATTGGTGCGCTCGGAGATGCGCAGCATGGCCAGCGCGAACATCGCCTCGCGGTCACCGCGATCGGCGGCGCGCTTGTACCATTCGGCGGCCTGCTGATAGTTGCGCTTGATGCCGATGCCGTTGGAATAGAGCTCACCCAGCATGGTCATCGCCTTCGGATCATTGTTCTCCGTGGCGCGCTTGGTGGCGAGGTCGAGCGCGGTCTTGTACATGCCGCGCTGATAGGCGCCATAGACGAGATCGGCGCGGGGATCGACGGGCTCTTCAGCCTTCTCCGGTTGCTTTGCTGGCGGTGCTTTCTTGGCGGCGTCCGGCGCTTTCTTTGCGGCCTCAGGCGCTTTCGCCGGCGCCTGCTTGGGCGGCGCCTTTGCAGGGGCTTGTTTCGCCGGCGATTGGACTGCGGGCGGCGTCAGTGACATCTGCGCGGAGGCCGCCGTTGAGAGCAGGCAGCCGGTCTTCAGCAGAAATGCGCGCAGCGTCTTCACGTCGTTTAGCCCTGTGCCGCTTTGAAGCGCTCAAGCAGCGCCGCGTGGCCCTGCTTGATCGCCTTCTCGACATCGCCGAGCGCTGCAACTGGGCCGCGCGGGTCGTTCCAGATCAGGTCTCCAACCAGCACGAAATCTGCGCCAGCGGCAGCAAACATTTCGGCTTCTTCGAGCGTAGCCGCATAACCGACACATGGCGGCTCGAACAATTCGGCCCACCATTCCAGCCGCTCGGTAATTGCATCTGCGGAGGGACGCTGGCCCTTGGCGTCCGGCTCGCCGAACAGCACGTAGTCAGCACCGGCTTCGCCGGCAGACATCGCATGGTGCCGCGTCGTCAGCCCGCCGCAACCGGCGATCCAATCCGGCTTCAGCGAAGGCAAAGCCTCCTGCATCGGCGCCAAGCCGGGCAGATGTGCGCCATCGGCGCCACCACGGGCAACCAGATCTGGATGACCTTCGACCAGCAGCGCGGCATCGGCGTTTTGTGCGATTTGAGCCACGGCCTTGATACGCGTGGTGAGGCTGCGCGGATCGGACGGCGCCAAGCGTAGC
This sequence comes from Bradyrhizobium ivorense, assembly GCA_943372615.1. Taxonomy (GTDB): domain Bacteria; phylum Pseudomonadota; class Alphaproteobacteria; order Rhizobiales; family Xanthobacteraceae; genus Tardiphaga; species Tardiphaga ivorense_A. The sequence continues at coordinate 1,812 of CALRZK010000189.1, forward strand.
AGCACGGCGGCGATATCGGCCTTGCCGAGCAATGCAGGCAGCTGACCGACCAGCGCGGCCGGGTCTTCAATCACAGGCGTCGAGAGATAAAGCCGCGGGGCGGGGGGCGCTGGAGTTTTCGCAGCCAAGATCATGCAGCCTTTTCGTGTTCGGCAGTCCATGTGCCGGATGCAGCGAGCGAATTCATCCGCGCGCGATGGGTGAAAGCCTTCTGGCCGGCCTGCACATTCTCAGCCTTGCCAGCCCATGCCTTCTGCGGTGCAGCTTGCAATGCGCGGCCATAAGAAAAGGTGAGCGGCCAGGGCAGTCCGCCGATTTTGTTCATCGCATCAAGATGGTCGGTGGCCGCTTCGTCCGACTGGCCGCCCGACAGGAAAGCGATGCCGGGCACCGAGGCGGGCACGCAATTCTTCAGCATGCGGACGGTCTTTTCGGCGACCTCGCTGACATCAGCCTGTGTCTTCGATTTCTTGCCGGCGATGGCCATGTTCGGCTTCAGGATCATGCCTTCCAACGCGACGCGCTGGACACGCAATTCCTGGAACGTCTTGTTGAGCACGCGGGTCGTCACCTCGACGCAGCGATCGATGTCGTGTTCGCCGTCCATCAGCACTTCCGGCTCGACGATCGGCACGATCTGGGCCTGCTGGCACAGCGCCGCATAGCGCGCCAGTGCGTGAGCATTGACGGAGATTGCCGTCATCGAGGGGATGCCGGCGCCGATATCGATCACCGCGCGCCATTTCGCGAAGCGCGCGCCGCGCTCGTAATATTTCGGCAGTCGCTCGGCGAGCTTGTCGAGGCCGACAGTGATGAGTTCGCCCGGGCAGTTCGGCAGCGGTTGCGTGCCTTCATCGACCTTGATGCCGGGGATCGCGCCGGCTTCCTCGATCAGGCGGACCAGCGGCGTTCCGTCCTTGGCATCCTGCCAGATCGTCTCGTCATAGAGGATCACGCCCGAGATCGCGCTGCTCATCGCCTCGCGGGAGCGGAACAGCATCTCGCGATAGTCGCGGCGGGTCTCTTGGGTGGAGGTCACGCCGATGGCGTCGAAACGCTTCTTGATGGTGCCCGACGACTCGTCCGCAGCCAGCAGCCCCTTGCCCGGCGCAACCATGGCGCGGGCGATTTTATTGAGATCGGCGAGGTTCATCTGAGTGGTCCTGAAAGATGGCTGCTTCTTACGGACAATAACGACGGATGTCAGGCAAATCCGAGGAAAACGGCGAGGGCGCGGGTGACGCGGGCCATGTCGGCTTCGGACACATGACCTATCCGCGGTCCGCATTTTATCCGGCGTATCGTATCGATCTTGTCGATCATTATATAGGACGTCTGCCGGAGGCCGTTTTCGTTCGAAGGGACGATCTCCACCCGCAGATCGTCGGCACCCTCGATGAATTCGGTCGTGAACGGAATGACGGTGACGGAATCGGTCGCCCGGACATAGTCGGATTGAATAATGAGCGCAGGGCGGGGTTTGCCGTAATCTCCAGGAAACGCGACGGTGACGAGATCGCCCCGCATTATTTCCAATCGCCGAAATCAGCAAGTTCCAGCATGCCATCCAGGACAATCTTGCTGTCCTCGCTAGCATTGATCGCTCGGCATGCCCGGTCGATGCGAGCCTGATACTCCGGCGAATTCACGTCTGGCACCCAGATGGTCACCGGCTTGAGGCCGGCGGCCTTCATCTTTTCGCGGTGCTTGCGGACCCGTTCGGCACCTGTGGCCATGACGATCTCCATTTTGTTACATGTAACATAGCGAAGGTCGCCTTGGTTTGCAAGGAATGCGTGCATCCCTGAGGGATGCGCGCGATCAGGCGATCTTGGCGTTCAGCTCGCCCGCAGCGTAGCGCTTGGCCATTTCGGCGGTGGTCAGCACGCGTTTGATCTTGCTGGCCTGGCCGGCGGTGTTGAATTCCTGCAGGCGCTGCTTGCAGAGCTTGGTCATGGCTTCCATGGCCGGCTTCAGATATTTGCGCGGATCGAATTCGCTCGGGTTCTCGGACAGGATCTTGCGGATCTGGCCGGTCATCGCCATGCGGTTGTCGGTGTCGATATTGATCTTGCGCACGCCATGCTTGATGCCGCGCTGGATCTCGGCCACCGGCACGCCCCAGGTCGGCTTCATCTGGCCGCCGAACTTGTTGATGATGTCCTGCAGGTCCTGCGGCACCGAGGACGAGCCGTGCATCACCAGATGCGTGTTCGGCAGCTTGCGGTGGATTTCCTCGATCACGTTCATGGCCAGGATGTCGCCATCCGGCTTGCGGGTGAATTTGTAGGCGCCGTGCGAGGTGCCCATGGCGATCGCCAGCGCGTCGACCTGGGTTTCCTTGACGAATTTCACGGCTTCGTCCGGATTCGTCAGCAACTGGTCATGCGACAGCTTGCCCTCGGCGCCGTGGCCGTCCTCGGCCTCGCCTTCGCCGGTCTCCAACGAGCCGAGCACGCCGAGTTCGCCTTCCACCGAAATGCCGCCGAGATGCGCCATATCGGTCACCGTCTTGGTGACGCCTACATTGTAGTCCCAGTCGCCCGGGGTCTTGCCGTCGGCCTTCAGTGAGCCGTCCATCATCACCGAGGTAAAGCCGGCCTGGATCGCGGTCATGCAGGTGGCGGCTTCGTTGCCGTGGTCGAGATGCACGCAGACCGGGATGTGCGGATAGATTTCGGTGACGGCGTCCATCATATGCTTGAGCATGATGTCATTGGCATAGGAGCGGGCGCCGCGGGAGGCCTGGATGATCACCGGAGCGTCCACGCCGTTGGCGGCTTCCATGATCGCCAGCGCCTGCTCCATATTGTTGATATTGAAGGCCGGCACGCCGTAATCGTTTTCCGCTGCATGATCGAGCAATTGACGCAACGTGATACGGGCCATGCGGGAGACTCCTTGCAAATGGGGCGGTTCTTGATGGGATGGCGCGGGTTCCGCACCGGATGATCGCTCTTAGCGCGAGCCCACGGCGAATCCAAGACGCCATACGTCGCGCGAGCGCGCAGCGTTAATCGCTGAAGGGCGTAGGTGTTCCAGTGTGCGGAAATTTAGGTCGAGCGGTGCTCGTGATCTTCTAGCCTGTCGATCCGGTTTTCCAGATCGGTAACGCGCGCGTTGAGATCGCCGAACATCGTGCGCGTGAGCAGGAAGGCGCCCGAGTTGTCGCGACGCTCTCCTCGAATGGCTGCATCCATTCGTTCATGTTCAGCCGCGTTATCGCGCCTGAATTCACTAAGCTCCAACCGAATGACTGATAGGTCACCCTGAATCTTCTTCAGGATTTCGAAAACCGCATTTTCCATGTTCTCGGCCATGGCTGATACGTCCTCGCTACTGACGAGAACGTATCATAAACATGGGCAGGTGCAACGGCAATCTTAAGTTGCTGAAAATTACTTCTTCAGCACTTCGACACCTGGCAACGGCTTGCCTTCCATCCATTCCAGGAAAGCGCCGCCGGCTGTGGAAATATACGTGAAATCATCAGCCACGCCTGCATGGTTCAGCGCCGCCACGGTGTCACCGCCACCGGCCACAGAGATCAACTTGCCTTCCTTGGTGCGCTTGGCGGCGTGCTTGGCAGCCACCACCGTACCGCGGTCGAAGGGAGCAATTTCGAAAGCGCCCACCGGGCCATTCCACACCAGCGTTGCCGCATCGTCGATCGCAGCATGAATGCGCTCGATCGACTGCGGGCCGACATCGAGGATCATGCCGTCTTCCGGGATCGCATCGAGGCCGTAGGCCTGCGATGGCGTATTGGCTTCGAACTTGAACGCGACCGTCGCATCCACCGGCAGGATGATCGCGCAGCCGGCGGCTTCCGCCTTCTCCAGAATGCGCAGCGCAGTCGGAGCCAGATCCTTCTCGCACAGCGACTTGCCGACGCCGATGCCCTGCGCATGCAGGAACGTGTTGGCCATGCCGCCGCCGATCACCAGCGCCTGCACCTTGCTGACGAGATTTTCCAGAAGATCAATCTTGGTCGAGACCTTGGCGCCGCCGACGACGGCAATCACCGGGCGCTTCGGGGCATCCAGTGCCTTGCCGAGCGCATCGAGTTCAGCCTGCATGGTGCGGCCGGCATAGGCGGGCAGCTTATGGCCGAGGCCTTCGGTGGTGGCATGTGCGCGATGCGCAGCCGAGAAGGCGTCATTCACCCAGATGTCGCCGAGCTTGGCGAGTTCTTCGACGAAAGCGGGATCGTTCTTTTCTTCGCCAGCATGGAAACGGGTGTTTTCCAGGCAGAGGATGTCGCCGTCTTTCATTGCGGCCACAGCTTTTGCGGCGGCCTCGCCGATGCAATCGTCAGCGAAAGCGATCTGCTTGTTGAGAACATTCGCCAGCGCGGCTGCAACCGGCTTCAGCGAGTTCTTTTCATCACGGCCCTTGGGGCGGCCGAAATGGGCGAGCAGGATCACCTTGCCGCCCTTGTCGGAGATGCCGGTGATGGTCGGCGCAATGCGCTCGAGACGGGTGGCGTCAGTGACCTTGCCGCTGTCCATGGGGACATTGAGATCGACGCGCACGAGAACGCGCTTACCCTTCACA
>CALRZK010000190.1:0-6339 GCA_943372615.1 Bradyrhizobium ivorense
CCGGCGAGATCTATATGCGTCAGACATCGGTTCCGGACTTCGATTATCAGGGGCGTCCTGAAGCGCGCGCCGAGGCTGGCCGTGACGGGCTCATCAGCGTCGGCGATGTCGGCTATCTCGACGAGGACGGCTATCTCTTCATGTGCGACCGCAAGCGCGACATGGTGATCTCCGGCGGCGTCAATATCTATCCAGCCGAGATCGAAAGCACGCTGATCGGCATGGATGGCGTACGCGATTGCGCGGTGTTCGGCGTTCCCGACGATGAGTTTGGCGAGCGGCTGGTCGGATGTGTTGAGCTCGAGGATGGCGCGACAATTTCACGCGCAGACGTGCAGGCCTATCTCAAGCAGCGCCTCGCCAATTTCAAGGTGCCCAAGGAAATCCACTTCCACGACGCGTTGCCACGGGAATCCACTGGCAAGATCTTCAAGCGCAAGCTGCGCGACCAGTATCAGCCGTCGGCGGCGTGACAACTAAACGACAACGACATAACCCCGAACGTCTGTCCTATCAGAAAGCATAATGTCGCCGATTACCGTCTGGTAACTCTCGCGTAGCAAAATACCCACCACGGGAGCTGCACGATTCGCGTGCAGCCCCGTTCAGGCTTACGGGCCGGGGGGCCATGTTTAGCTTTCTTGAGAGCAGGTCCAGTCAGGCCATGAAGGCCCGGACTGAGGCCATCAGCCGGTCGCAGGCTGTCATCGAATTCAAGCTCGACGGCACCATCGTCGACGCGAATGCTAATTTCCTCACAGCTGTCGGCTATACGCTCGATCAGATCCGCGGCAAGCATCACAGCATGTTTGTTGCGGCCGACGAGCGCGAGTGCGCAGACTATCGCGCATTCTGGGCGAAGCTCGGCAAAGGCGAGTATCAGGCGGCCCAATACAAGCGTGTCGGAAAGGGCGGCCGGGAGATCTGGATCCAAGCCTCCTACAACCCGGTCTTTGATGCTCAGGGCAAGCCGGTCGGGGTGATCAAATTCGCCACTGATATCACCGCCGAGAAGCGTCGGAGCATGGAAGCGGACGGCAAGATTGCCGCCATCGATCGGGCGCAGGCCGTGATCGAGTTCAACATGGACGGCACGATCATCACCGCAAACAAGAATTTTCTCGGCGCGACCGGCTACGCCCTGGCGGATATTCAGGGCAAGCATCACAGCATGTTCATGCCGGACGCAGAGCGCGGCGGCACCGCCTATCGCGCCTTCTGGGAATGCCTCAACCGCGGTGAGTATCAATCGGGCGAATACAAGCGGATCGGCAAGGGCGGCCGTGAGATCTGGATTCTCGCGACTTATAATCCGATCCTGGATGAGCGCGGCAGACCCTTCAAGGTCGTGAAATTCGCGACCGATGTGACTGCGCAGAAACTGGTTTCTGCGGACAATGGCGGGCAAATTCAGGCGATCGATAAGTCGCAGGCAGTGATCGAGTTTCGCATGGACGGAACCATCGTCACCGCGAACCAGAATTTTCTCGATGCAGTCGGCTACAAGCTCGACGAGATCAAGGGCCGACACCACCGCATGTTCGTCGCTCCCGATGAAGCTGCGAGTGCGGCCTATGCGGAGTTCTGGGCCAGGCTCAATCAAGGGCAGTATCAGGCCGCCGAATACAGGCGCTTCGGAAAAGGTGGCAAGGAGATCTGGATCCAGGCTTCCTACAATCCGATCCTCGATCTCAACGGCAAGCCGTTCAAGGTCGTGAAATACGCCATGGATACGACTGCGCTGGCGATTGGCCGTATGAAAGCTGTGCGGGCGCGAGCGTTGATCGATTCCGTTGCGGACGGCAGCGAAGAAATGAGCGCATCCATCCGGGAGATTTCAGAGACCATGGTGAAGTCACGGCAGACCGCGATCGGCGCCGCCGATCGGGTGCAGGCCGCCGATGCGCAGGCGCAGCGGTTGAACGATGCAGCGCAATCCATGGGCGGCATCGTCGAACTGATCGGCAACATCACGAGCCAGATCAACCTGCTGGCGCTCAACGCAACCATTGAGTCTGCCCGTGCCGGTGAGGCAGGGCGCGGCTTTGCGGTCGTTGCGTCCGAGGTCAAGAATCTCGCCAATCAGGCGAAGCAGGCGACCGACAAGATCACGGCGGAGATCGATGGTCTCAATGGCGTCAGCGGCGATGTCGTGAGCGCGCTCAGTGCCATCAGGAGCGCGATCGAGGAGGTCAACGAGTTCGTCAATTCGACGGCGGCCGCGGTCGAAGAGCAGAGCACCGTCACGGCCGACATGTCGGTGAACATGCAGAGAGCTGCGGCCGAGCTGGCCTAACCGGTGTCTTGAACAATAAAAAGGCGCGAGGTTCACACCTCGCGCCTTTGTTGTTTCCGGCCTGATGGATCAGGTGTTGATCCAGACCGACTTCACATTGAGATATTCGTCGATGTGGTGGACGCCGGACTCGCGGCCATAGCCGCTCATCTTGTAGCCGCCGAACGGCACGGCCGGATCCATCGCCTGGTAGCAATTGATCCAGACCGAGCCGGCCTGCAGGGCCTTGGCGAGGCGATGTGCCTTGCTGACATCCTTGGTCCAGACGCCGCTGCCGAGGCCGAACATGGTGTTGTTGGCACGGGCGACGAGGTCGTCCATTTCCTCGAAGGCGATGGCCGAGATCACCGGTCCGAAGATTTCTTCCTGCGCGATCTTCATGCCGTCCTGCACGTCGGCGAACACCGTCGGCTGCACGAAGAAGCCCTTGGCGAGATCGCCGTCGGTCATGAGACCGCCGCCGGCCAGGGCCTTGGCGCCTTCGCCCGCGCCGGTGGTCAGGTAGCCGCTGACGCGGTCGAACTGTTCTTTGGAGATCAGCGGCCCGAGCTGGATCGAGGGATCGACGCCGTTGCCGACCTTCAGCTTCTTGGCGAATTCGGCGACCTTGCCGACGAATTCGTTGTAGATCTTCTTCTCGACGAACAGGCGGGTGCCGGCGCTGCAGATCTGGCCGGAATTCGCGAACACCGCCATGGCGGCGCCGGGAACGGCGGCATCGAGATCGGCATCGGCGAACACGATGTTCGGCGACTTGCCGCCAAGCTCCAGCGACACGCGCTTGAGGTTGCCGGCGGAGGCGCGGATGATCGACTGACCGGTGAAATGCGAACCGGTGAAAGCGACCTTGTTGACGTCCTGATGCGAGGCAAGGGCGGCACCGGCAGTCTCGCCATAGCCCGGCACGACATTGATGACGCCAGCAGGGAAGCCGGCTTCGAGCGCGAGTTCACCGAGGCGCAGGGAGGTCAGCGGCGCTTCTTCGGCAGGCTTCAGCACGACGGTGCAGCCGGTGGCGATGGCGGGGCCGATCTTCCACACAGAGGCCGACAGCGGCGAATTCCACGGGATGATGGCGCCGACGACACCGACCGGCTCCTTCAGCGTGTAGGAGAAGATCTGGCCCGGCAGCGAGTTTTCGATGGTCTCCCCATAGATCAGCGTGGCCTGGCCGGCATAGAAGCGCAGCATGCCGAGGATGCGCTGCTTGCCTGCGAAGGTGCGGCTGACCGGCGCACCCATGTCGAGCGTGTCGAGCAATGCCAGTTCGTCAAAATGCTTTTCGACGAGATCGGCAAATTTCAGCAGCAGCGCCTGGCGCTCGAACGGCTTGGCTTTGCTCCACGGGCCTTCGAAGGCGCGACGGGCGGCGGCAACCGCGAGATCGATATCCTTGGCATCGCCTTCGGCGACGGTGGCGAGCAGTTCACCGGTGGCGGGGTTGTGCGTCTCGAACTTCTTGCCGGACTGCGCATCAACCCATTTGCCGTCGATCAGCATCTGCTTGTAGGAGCCATTCGCATAGGGGTGCGACGTGGCGGAGATTGGCTGCATCAAGCCCATGATGATCCTCCCGGAGCTCTGAATTTTTCTGCCGTTGTGGCGCGCGGAATATATCGTTTCCGCCAGACGGGTAAAGCTGGGGAACATCTGTCGTGCTGCATGGGAGGTCTACGCGCGCCATTCATCAGTGTGAATTCGCGTCTGGACTAATTCAATCCAGTGCGTGGACCCAGCGCCCGAAAATACGGCTTGCACGATCCTGCAATTTCGGCGTGGCTGCCGCTGTTGCCATGCGCAATTCCGTCACGGGAATGCGGGCCCCCGCTAATTCCAGGGCGTGGCCGACATACCATTCCTCGAGCTGCCGCGGATCGGCTTCGAGATGGAATTGCAGTGCGAGTGCATTGCGACCGTAGGAAAATGCCTGGTTCTCGTAATGTGCGTTGGAGGCGAGCCGCATGGCGCCGTTGGGCAGATCGAAGGTGTCGCCATGCCAATGCAGCACGGCTGCGTCGTCTTCGGCGAGCGGTGCGAGGCAAGACGCCGCACCTTGCTGTGTCAGGGTTATCTGGCCCCAGCCGATCTCTTTGATCTCGCCGGCATAGACGCGGGCACCGAGTGCGCGGGCCATGAGTTGTGCGCCAAGGCAGATGCCGAGCGTGGGCCGATCCTGCTTGAGGCGACGTTCCAACAACTGGATTTCACGCGTCAGAAAAGGATAAGCCTCGGCGTCATAGACGCCGATGGGACCACCCAGCACGATCAAAAGATCGGCATTCTCGATCGATGGATGAGCGAGATCATCGATCGCTGCCTCGCAAAAGGCGACATCCCAGCCTGCGCGATCCAGCACGGACGACAGCAGGCCGAGATCCTCGAACGCCACATGGCGCAAAGCGACGGCAGAGCGCCGGTGACGGTTCATGGACAACTCACGCAAAGACTGGTTATTCACATGATCGTTATATCCGTAAGAATATATCGATCAACCCGCTTTTGCGCGCTGCAGCGATGTCCGTCTCAGACGTTCAGGTTCATCCAGACCGCTTTGGGCTCTGTGAAATTCTCCAGGGCAGCGTCGCCGTGTTCGCGGCCGAAGCCGGAATCGCGCGATCCGCCCCAGGGCAGCCGGACGTCGGTATAGCCATAGGTGTTGATCCACACCGTGCCGGCCTTCACCTCTCGGGCGAAACGCTGCACCCGGCCGATATCCTTGCTCCAGACGCCGGCAGCGAGGCTGTATTTGGTGCCGTTGGTCTTGCGGATCGCATCCGCCTCGTCGCTGAAACGCACGACACTGACCACGGGCCCGAAAATCTCCTCCTGCGAAATCCGCATCTCGTGATCGACGTTGGCGAATACGGTCGGGGCGACGAAATAGCCGCGGTCGCCGATGCGTTCGCCGCCGGTCGCGAGGCGGGCACCTTCCTTCGTGCCGATGTCGATATATTCGAGCACGCGCTTCATTTGCGCTTCCGAGACGATCGGGCCCATGGTGACGCCGGCTTCGCGGGGATTCCCGAGCTTGATGGATCGAGCCCGCGTGGTTAGTCGCTCTATGACCTCATCATAGACGCTGTCATGGACGAGCACGCGCGAGCCTGCCGAGCAGACCTGTCCGGAATTGAAGAAGATACCGGATGCAGCAGCCTTCGTGGCGGCGTCGAGATCGGCGTCGCCGAAGATCACATTGGCGGATTTGCCTCCGAGTTCGAGGGTGACGCGTTTTAGGTTTCCCGCCGCGCCAGCTAGGATTTCGCGACCTACGGTGGGCGAGCCTGTGAAGGTGACCTTATCGATATCCGGGTGATCGACGATGGCGCGGCCGGCGGTCTTGCCATAGCCCGGCACGATATTGAGTGCACCGGGCGGCAGGCCGGCATCAAGCGCCAGTTCGCCGATTCGCAGTGCCGAGAGCGGGGTGATCTCCGCCGGCTTGAGCACCACGGTGCAGCCGCAGGCGAGCGCCGGGGCGATCTTCCACATGCCGATCATCAACGGGAAATTCCACGGCACGATCGCGCCGACGACGCCGATCGGTTCACGCACCGTATAGGTCAGCGCATCCGGTCGCGCGGGAATGACCTGGCCGGTGATCTTGTCGGCCCAGCCGGCATAGTAACGCAGCGTATCGATGGCGGCGGGGAGATCCTGGCGCTTCACAGCCGACAGTGGCTTGCCGGCGTCGAGGCTCTCCAATGCGATCAATTCCTCTGCATTGTCTTCGAGCAGTTGCGCAAAACGCTGCAGGATGAGGCCACGGTCAGCGGCGCGCATGCGGCCCCACGGGCCTTCAAACGCCTTGCGGGCGGAGATGACGGCGCGGTCGATATCGGCAGCATCGGCCTCGGCAACCACGGCGATGATTTCGCCGGTGGCGGGATTGAGAACATCGAAGTAGCGGCCGGACAACGGCTCCACCTGTTGTCCGTCGATGAGAAGCCGCTTGCGCATCACTTCCGTGGTGGACGCGAGCTCGGCACTGGAAATCTTCTGCATGAGATCCTCCCTGGTATGCCAGAGATGGGATCAGCAGGGAC
>CALRZK010000191.1:0-6333 GCA_943372615.1 Bradyrhizobium ivorense
CGACTGGGGGCCGGCAATGAAACCGCCAAAAAATACGACCTAAAGGGATTAATTGAGTCGTAAAGCCAACATTGCAACATCAATCACAGCAGAAAGATCACAGCGTGTCAGCAAGACAGCCTGGGAACTCACCAGTTGTTGTGCTGCGATGCGGGCTGGCCAAACCTGCGCTAGCGACGGCGATTTGACCTCATGGCACACGCCCATGCTCGATGCCATTAGCAGTGTAATTTGAAGCAGGATGAGTTACCGTCAGCCCTGCTATGGGTCCGGCGGGCCTTCAAGCCGCCGGCAGCACGCAGGCGGAGATGCGGCCGAGGATGGCGGCATAGAACGATGAGGCCTGTTCGGCGGTGGGAAACAGGCCAACCCAATACAGCACTGTGGCGACCATGGTCAGGATAGCCAGGTGGGTCAGGAAGCGACGCCCGAAAGACCAGCGCGTGGCAAAATAGCAGATGACCATCACCACAAACACTTTCCAGACCGACACGCCGAATGTCAGCAGGGCAATCGCAAAGACGATCGTGTTCAGCCAGGCGCGCGGATCGATAAACCTGATGACGGCGTCAGCGAATGCCTCGGCCTGGCGCTGCTCGTCGACGCTCGAATGATCCCAGCTCATGAAAATCCCTTACATTCTGAAATGTGAGAGACTGTGCGGTCGGGACCGTCGGTTGTAAAGCGCAATAATGCAACACGTCGATATTCCCTGCGATGACCCCGCTACGGCCGGTCGCCCTCCACGTATCGCCGAGCGTTTGGAAACCAGCGGAGCTCAGGCGGATCGCCTCACTTGCACCGCCTGTTGGTCGATAGCGAAGTGTTTCGCATTGGCACCGATGCCCAGGCATATGGACACTGCAAGTGCGGCAATGATCAGAACGAGTGTCTTTGACATCTTCCGCTCCTTTCGTTCTTACAGTTGAACATATGAGCGGACAGTCCCGGAGCAAGCGCTGTTACGGGAGTTTAATGACGCGCCGCACCAGCAGCGGTTCGCGCTACTCGATCACCAGCCGCATGCCATCAAATCCCGGCACCACGCCGTCCGGCACGGCTGCGCGCACAGCTTCGTAGTCGAGATCCGCATGCATATTGGTGATGACCGCGCGCTTCGGTCGGAAGCGTTCGATCCAGCCGAGCGCGTCGCTCAAGCTGAAATGGCTGGAGTGCTGGGCGTAGCGCAAGCCATCGACGATCCAGAGATCGAGGCCTTCCAGCGCGGGCCAGCTTTCCTTCGGAATGTCGTGAAGGTCCGGCGAATAAGCGGTGTTATCGATGCGATAGCCGAGCGCGGGGATGTTGCCGTGCTGGACCAGGAATGGCGTCAGCGTGAGATCGCCGCCCTTCCCTGTAATCGTGCGGCTTTCGCCGGCCTCGATGCTGAGGCGATCGAGGATCGGCGGATAGTCGCTGCCCGGCGGCGACTGGAAGCAGTAGCCGAAGCGCAGCATGATATCGGTCGCAGTCGCGGCGTTCATATAGACCGGGATGCGCTTGCGGCGCTTCAGCACCACGGAACGCAGATCGTCCATGCCGTGGGTCTGGTCGGCGTGTTCGTGGGTCAGGAACACCGCATCGATGTCGTCCACATTGGCATCAATCAGCTGCTCACGCAGATCCGGCGATGTGTCGATGATCACGCGCGTGACGCCATCCGGCCCGATCCGCTCGGCCATCAGGGAGCAGCGGCGGCGGCGGTTCTTCGGATTTGTGGGATCGCAAGCGCCCCACCCCAGCGCCGGGCGCGGCACGCCCGCAGATGATCCCGAGCCGAGAATGGTGAGCGCCAGGGTCATGCAGCGATGCTTTCCTGAGGTACCTTGCTGAACAGGCGGAAGAAGTTGTCGGTCGTCTGCTTAGCCAGTTCTTCGTAAGTGACACCGCGCGTCTCGGCGAGGACTTTTGCGGTCTCCACGACGTAAGACGGTTCGTTGCGCTTGCCGCGCCATTTGCCGGGCGCGAGATAGGGCGCGTCGGTCTCGACCATGATGCGGTCGGCCGGCAGTTCGGCGGCGAGGTCACGCAGCTCCTGCGACTTCTTGAAGGTGATAATACCGGTGAAGGAAATCGACAGGCCCATGTCGATGGCCTTCATCGCCAGCTCACGGCCACCAGTGTAGCAATGCAGCACGGCTTTGAAGGCGCCCTTGGCCATCTCGTCTTCGAGAATGATGCCGCATTGTTCGTCGGCTTCGCGGGTGTGGATCACCAGCGGCAGGCCGGTCGCGCGGGCGGCGGCGATATGGGCGCGGAAGCCCCGCTCCTGCGCAGCCGATGAGCCGTGTTCGTAGAAGTTATCGAGACCGGCTTCGCCGAGGGCGATCACTTTCGGATGTTTGGTGAGTTCGATCAGCTCGTCCGCGGAAATGCCGTCTTCCTCGTCGGCAGTGTGCGGATGGGTGCCGACCGAACAATAGACATTCGGAAAACGCTCGGCGATGGCCAGCAGCGCCGGCAGGCGGCGCACGCGGGTCGAAATCGTCACCAGCTTTCCGACGCCCGCAGCTTCCGCGCGGGCGACGATGCCGTCGAGGTCTTCGGCGAAATCCGGGAAGTCGAGATGGCAGTGGCTATCGACCAGCATCGGCAAACTCTTTAGCTCGTGGCCGCCGGTTCGACATAGCGCGGGAACACGCCGGTCGGGGTCGGCAGCTGCGTGCCCGGTTTGATGCGGTTCGGGATCGCTGCGAAATCGCGCGCGTCTGCCGGGATGCCGAGCACGTCGAGCAGCTTCGCACAGGACTCCGGCATTACCGGCTGCGCGAGGATCGCGACCTGACGCACGACTTCCGCCGTGGTGTAGAGCACGGTGGCCTGCTTGGCCGGATCGGTCTTGGCCAGCGCCCAGGGTGCCTCGCCCGCAAAGTAACGGTTGGCTTCGGCGACCACGGCCCAGATGGCGTTCAGCGCCTGATGGATCTGCTGCGTGGCCATGGCTGTACGGGCCTGCTCCAGCATGGCGTCGGCCTGTGCCAGGATCGCCTTGTCGTTCTCCGAGAATTCACCGGGCGTGGGCAGCACGCCGCCATATTGCTTGCCGATCATCGACAGCGAGCGCTGGGCGAGATTGCCGAGATCATTGGCGAGATCGGCATTGGTGCGGTTGACGATCGCCTCGTGGCTGTAGCTGCCGTCCTGACCGAACGAGACCTCGCGCAGCAGGAAATAGCGCAGCTGATCGACGCCATACTGCTCGGCGAGATTGAAGGGATCGACGACATTGCCGACCGACTTCGACATCTTCTCGCCCCTGTTGAACAGGAAGCCGTGCGCATAGACGCGCTTCTGCACGGGGATGCCGGCAGACATCAGGAAGGCCGGCCAGTACACCGCATGAAAACGGATGATATCCTTGCCGATGATATGCAGATCGGCGGGCCAGAATTTCCAGTTGCTGTCGCTCTCGTCGGGGAAACCGACGCCGGTGATGTAATTGGTGAGCGCATCGACCCACACATACATCACATGTTTGTCGTCGCCGGGGACCTTGATGCCCCAGTCGAAGGTGGTGCGTGAAACGGACAGGTCCTTGAGGCCGCCTTTGACGAAGCTGGTGACTTCGTTCTTGCGCGACTCCGGCCCGATGAAGTCGGTGGACTCGTAGAGCGCCAGCAGCTTGTCGGCATATTTGGACAGCCGGAAGAAGTAGCTGCTTTCCTCGACCCACTCGACCGGGGTGCCCTGCGGGCCGCGGCGGATCTTGTCCTCGCCGACCGTCGTCTCGTCCTCGGCGTAATAGGCTTCATCGCGGACCGAGTACCAGCCGGCATAGCTGTCGAGATAGATGTCGCCATTGGCAGCCATGCGCTTCCACAGCTCCTGCGACGAGCGATGGTGCTGCTCCTCGGAGGTCCGGATGAAGCGGTCGAAGGAAATGTTCAGGACGCCGTCCATCTCCTTGAAGCGGGCGGCGTTGCGGGTGGCGAGTTCGGCCACCGGCAGGTTTTCGCGCGCGGCGGTCTGCACCATCTTCTGGCCGTGCTCGTCGGTGCCGGTCAGGAAGAACACCTCCGTGCCGTCGAGGCGGGCGAAGCGCGCCAGAGCGTCGGTGGCGATGGCTTCATAGGCATGGCCGACATGGGGCACGCCATTGGGATAGGCGATCGCGGTGGTGATGTAGAAGGTGTTATCGGACGCGTTCGCCATCGGCGCGAAAGCCTTTCAAATGATCGATCTTGCCGCGTTAGTTGGTGTCAGCGCGTCGCCTCTGCGAGCAGGCCAAACACCGAGAAAACCAGCGGTTTTCGCTCGAGATTGTAGGATTCGGTCTCGCGCGCGGCTTTGTTGATCTTTTCCCATACCTCCGCAAGGCGTGCAAGGCGGGGCAGATCGGCGTTCAGGCTGGCGGGATCGGCATGCAGGCGTTCGCCGATCCAGCGATCGACGCTGTTGACGAAGGCGCCGAGCGCCACACGGTCGCTGGTCCCCAAGGCATCGCCCAGCGCATGCAGCTCACGGGGGTCCACATGGGGCAGCGTGTTGAGCAGCGAGGCGGTGCGCTGATGCAGTTTCAAGGCACCGCCGCCGAGCAGGTTGATGGCGCGCGCCACGCTGCCTTCGGAAGCGTCGGCGACCTCGCGCAAAGCGGGATCCCCCTCCTCGCCTTCCGTCGCCAGCGCAATGGCGGACAGCACGTCATCGGTGGAGAGCGCCCGCAGCGGCAGCTTGCGGCAACGCGACTGGATGGTCGGCAGCACGCGGGCCTGGGCATGGGTAATCAGCAGGAACAGCGAGCGCTGCGGCGGCTCTTCGAGCACCTTCAGCAGCGCGTTCGCAGCATTGGTGTTGAGCTCGTCCACGGTATCGACGATGCAGACGCGCCAGCCATCCACTGCGGCGGTGGAGCCGTAGAAGCCGACGGTCTCGCGCACATCGTCCACGGTGATGACGGTGCGCATGACACCCTTGTCATTGGGCGTGCGCCGGATCGACAGCAGGCCGCCATGGGATTCCGAGGCGACCTGGCGGCTGACGGGATGGTCAGCGTCGAGATCGAGCGTTTCGGCGGCTTGCACCTGCGATGACGCGGGATCGCGATGCGCCAGCACGAAGCGCGCCATGCGATAGGCCAGCGTTGCCTTGCCGATGCCCTGCGGGCCGGAGATCAGCCAGGCATGCGGAATACGGCCGCCGCGATAGGCATTGAGCAGCGCCTGCTCGGCGTCGTGGTGGCCGAACAGAGCGGTGGTCTCGCGCGGATGTGGCACCGCGATCTCGGGATCGTTCTTGCTCATGCGTCCGCCGTCTCATGCAGCAGGCGTTTGCGCATCACGCCCCAGATATTGTTGGCGACGGCCTTCGGCGGCAGCGTGGCGTCCAGCAACACGCAGCGCACAGGCTCCTCCATGGCAATCTGCCGGAACGCATCGCGAAGCCCCTGATGGAAGGCGATGCCTTCAGCCTCGAAGCGATCGGGCACGCCAGTGCCGCGACGGGTGGCCGCGCGCGCCATGCCGACTTCAACGGGGAGATCAAGGATCACGGTGAGGTCCGGCTTCAGCCCGCCGATGGTGACGCGCTCCAGCGCCTTCAAAAGCTCCGGCGCCACATTGCCCTGTCGGCCCTGATAGGCGCGGGTGGAATCCGAGAAGCGGTCACACAGAACCCAGATGCCCTGGTCGAGCGCCGGCTTGATCACGGCATGGACATGGTCGTCGCGCGCAGCGGCAAACAGGAGCGTCTCGGCTTCGGCGCCAAGCAGCTTGCCCATGCCGGACAGCACGACATGACGGATGATTTCTGCGCCGGGCGAACCGCCGGGTTCGCGGGTGACGATGGCCGGGATGCCGGCGTCATTGAGACGATCGGCCAGCAGCTTGATCTGCATCGACACCCCCGCCCCGGAGATGCCCTCAAACGTCACAAATCTGGATTTCGCGGTGGAAGATGGCATGGCCAAGCACGACTAACACAAAGTTCTCTCGGTACTCGCGGAAAATTCGCATGCAATGATCAATCGTCGTTTCGCACCATATTACCTATTGACGAATTGATCTATTTATAGTGGTTATTTCCCTTGAATGCCCTTTAATCGCGAGAAATGTATATGTTGCACGGTCACGAGTCCGTAACGAAGCTTCAGCATCATCTCGCGGAGATTTATGCCGACCAAAACCAAACGATCGAGATCGAAGTCATTTTGACTCGCATGCTCGAGTCGGCGGCCGAGGTGACGTCCCCATTCGGACTGGAAGAAGGTGGCCATGCTCCCTTCCTCAAAACCCTTTCATGGTTCTTCGCCTTTTGTAACAGTCCCACGATCGGGATCGACATCGAGCCACTCGTTATCCAGCGCTATCCGGAACTCTGCCCACAATGCACACACCC
>CALRZK010000192.1:0-6332 GCA_943372615.1 Bradyrhizobium ivorense
TTGCTGGAATCACGCCCGGCCTCCAGCAAGCCAGCAATGCTCTCATTGAAGCGCGCCGGCAGCTCATCGCAGGGAAAAGCTCGGATGAGGTTTTAAGGGCCGCAAAGGTCTTCGCATCATTCTCAGGTCCGATGCGCTCAAACCTTATCGCGATGCTTGACCACGTTGGCCTCAATAAGTGGCTTAACATGGATTCTTGTTCGTCCCTCTGGGATGGCAATTTGGCGCACTTTACATCAGTGCTTCGCTATCCGGTTCTGCTTGACGGAAAGAACTACAATGGCAACCCATCCATGGCGAGTAATCCGAAGCTCCTATCCTGCCTTAAAGACTTTCTCGCCGAAGAAGCAGCTGCCCTTCCCAATGCAGTTTGGGTGCCCCTTGGGCCTACAGCCACCTTGGGCGTAAAATATCTGGCCTCTCAGGGACAGATCCAGCCCCGGAACATACTTGAGGGCCTTCCTCATCCCAGCGGCGCCAATGCCGAAAGGATCGCCTATTTTTTGGGTCGCAAATCACGCGAAGATCTTTCGGCGAAAACGAACGCAGCGTCGCTTGATAGCGTGCGAGCAAGATTGATGGCACAAGTCCGCGCGCTCGGCTGAGACAGGCCTATTCGTCCCACCAATGCTTGGCGTCACGAGCTCCAGCCCACAATGCGTGAGCATCTCCCGTAAGCTGTTCGGCGTAGGCATCAACCGCGCCTATCAGGCAGCCAAGCGTTGTTGCCGTTGGGCGACTTCTCTGCATGTAGTCCCGAAACTCACGGAGAACCTGCAGCTCGGCCCTGACATTCCTTTTGTGCTGCTCATCCTGTTCAAGTTGACGACGTTCGTCCCGGTACGCCTTAGCCTGGGCGCGATTGAATGACTTGCTCACCAATTCCTCCCGCCGAGAACTATGCCCTGCATGGCGTGAGGTTGTTCGGCCTTGAGCCGGTCACGCTCATCCCTGAGCCCTTCTACCTTCACCAGCATCTTGCCGAGTAGGAGCTCAGCCGAGGCAGTGGATATCCCGGCCCGCTCAAGCTGCTGAATCTCCTTTCGCTGCCGAGAGAGCTGCACCCGCATCCGCTCGATTTCGCTTTTTATGAAATTGATGTCGGGCATCAGACCCTCTCACGCTTTTCGATGAAGAGGCGTAGATCAGCCTGAGCCCTCATGATTTGCTGGGCCGGTTGGGTACAGTCCTCATCAGCGTCGATGAGGGACAACATCTCTCGGGAGAGAATGCGTATGTCTTTGCGAATCTTAGCGATTGTCTGATTTAGCCGAGCGTCCATGATTGCCTCCCGTGAAGACGCTCAATAAGAACGAAACACGAACACGACTCAAGCCGCTAGGGATTGCGGCCAGGGCGTTTGTTGCCACCAATCCAGTCCGACAACGCATTGGAATCGCTGCGATGAAGTAGGTGTTCTGCCCGGCGGCCGTCGCTCAGAGCCTAACGAAAAAAGCGGATGCTTCATCGAGCGATAGGAGTTTGGCCTTCTTAGTCGCCCGGCCCGTACGCGACGTTGCTCCTTGGATTCCGGCCCGCTTGTAGATTGACGTGAGGTGTCTCGCCATCGACGCGGCTGTCAGCGCGCCTCCTCGTTGAGATTTAAACAGAGGTCGCTGCAGGTCTGAGGGAATGAACGTTGAGTGTCGCTCAAAGTAATCTGACAGAGCACTGCGCAGATCTTTCCTATCAAGCGACAGCCGGATCGAGCGCGGGGAGCTTTTAGGATTAAGCACCAACGCCAGGAGTACGCGACCTTCGGAAGAGAAAACGTCTGCGAAACGAAGCGCGATCAGCTCGCCGGCACGCAGGCCTAAAGTGACTGACAGAAGGATCGCGAGCTTCCCGCGCTCGTCACGGTCGCTGCGGAGAAACCGGGCGAGTGACTTTTCGTCCTCTGAACTAAGGGTAGTGATTGGACCGCCGGTCCCTTTGGGACGACCTCTGCCTCTTCTTTTCATGATCGGCAGGGTACTTCGGCGGGAAAAGACGAACAGGGCCTAAGGCCCGCTGACTTGATTTATCTTCGTCCGAACAAATCCAGTTCCATCCAAAAATTTTTGATGGATGGAATGTGGGATAACCCAATCACCCCAATCACTTAATCTAACATATTCAGGTGGTTAGGAGGTATTACTGGCGGAGAGAGAGGGATTCGAACCCTCGGTACGGTTTCCCGCACACACGCGTTCCAGGCGTGCGCCTTCAACCACTCGGCCACCTCCCCAGTGCGCCTCTCATGACGGCTGCACGACCGATTTGCAAGCGTGCGCCGACGCGGATCGGCGCTTTTTCGCAATTATCTGGAAAATATGGAGATTTCGCCGCCTGACAGGCCGCTTCCGCCGCGAAATAATCACGGCGGGATTGCCAAATTCAGTGCAGGCGGGACGTCGCCGCCACCGAGGCGACCGAATGGACCGGCCAGACCGCCGGGACCGGACCCGGCTCGTTGTCATTTTGCGCGGTGTCGTTGAGCGCATGGGCGTCCTGCAACGCGCCGACGAAATCGCTGAACCATTCCTGGATCGTGCCGGCGCGCAATTTGGCCATCATGGCCTCCCAGCGCATGCGGCGCTCCATCAGCGGCATCGAGAAAGCCGTGGCAATCGTACGGGCCATGCCGTCGATATCATGCGGGTTCACCAGCAGCGCGGTGTCGAGCTCGTTCGCAGCGCCGGCGAATTTCGACAGCACCAGCACACCGGGATCGACCGGGTTCTGGGCGGCGACATATTCCTTGGCGACCAGATTCATGCCGTCATGCAGCGGCGTCACCACGCCGACCTGGGCCGTGCGATAAAGGCCGGCAAGCACCGTCTGGCTGAATCCTTTGTTGAGATAACGGATCGGGGTCCAATCCACCTCGCCATGGCGGCCATTCACGTCGCTCACCAGTTTGGCGAGCTGGTTCTGCAGATCGCCATAAGCTTCGATATTGCCACGCGACAGCGTTGCGATCTGCAGCAGCGAGACCGAGCGCTTGAGTTGCGGCTGCGCGGTGAGCATGCGATCGAAAGCTTCGATGCGGTTGACCAGGCCCTTCGAGTAATCGACGCGATCGACGCCGATGGCAAGCTTCTCGCCATTCAGGCTGCGGCGCAGGCGCGACACATCCGGATGCGACGACGACTTCGCAGCAAAGGCGGCGAATTTTGCAGGATCGATTCCGATGGGGAATACGGCACAACGTGACGCGCCATAGCGCGACTGCACAGTGCCGGCCGAGACCTCGAGACCGAGATCGCCCTCGACATAAGACAGGAAGTTATCGCGATCGCCATCGGTCTGGAAGCCGATGAGATCGTAAGCGAGCATCGCCTCGACCAGTTCGCGATGATGCGGCACGCCGCTGAAGATGTCGCGGGTCGGCCACGGCGTATGCAGGAAGAAACCGAGCGGCTGCGTCACACCAAGCGCGCGCAACTCGGCGCCAAGCGCGAGGAAATGATAATCCTGAATCCAGAACGCCGTATCAGGCTTGCGGAACTTGAGCAGCGCACGCGCGAAGAACGAGTTCACCTCGCGATAGGATTGATAATTGTCCTGCGTGGTGCGGATCAGATCGGTGCGCGAATGCAGCGCGGGCCACAGTGCCGAATTGGCAAAACCTTCGTAATAGCCTTCGTAATGTGCGGCCGGCAGATCGAGCATCGCCAACGCGCCCGCACCGAGCGCTTCAATTTCAGCGAACGGTTCTTTCTGCGCGCCTTCGCGCAAACGACCGGAGGAACCCACCCAAATCGCGCCGGACTTCTCAACCACGGGCAGCAATGCTGCCGCCAATCCTCCCGTCATCGGTTCATTGGCCGAAGCGCGAGAGACACGGTTTGAGACAACGACGAGATTCACAAGATCCCCTCCCTTGATGGCTGGTCGAGAATAAACGTCCGTTCATCAATATGGTTCCTGTGTCACCATTCGACCGGAATGAAACCAAAATCAGGCAAGCTTTGGTGGAACCCGGCTTTTTCATGAAGTTTCTTCTAACCTCTCCCCGCTTTTTTGCGGGGAGAGGTCGGCGCGTCTTCGCGCCGGGTGAGGGGCATGGCACGTAGACGCCTCGAGAATTCTCTCTCGAATCTCTCTACGATTAAGATGTTCTTCGCGTCGATAGTTGGAGACTTGCGCTGGCCTTGTGCCCCGCCCCTCACCCGACGCCCTCATGCTTCGCATGCGGACGTCGACCTCTCCCCGCGCAAAATGCGGGGAGAGGGTAAGACGCGACCTTTGCATCATCGATCAGCAATCGACCGAGCCACGCACGCACGTCACGCGGCTCAGCAAAATGACCTGCAACGCCCTGCGCATGACGGCCGACGGAGAATGCCAGCCCATTCATGCCGGGCATGATGGCAAAAACGCTTTCATCGGTGACGTCATCGCCCAGGAAGATCGGTCGCTTTCCCTTGAACGGTTCATGCGTCATCAGTTCGATCACGCCGGTGGCCTTGGTGAAACCCGCCGGCTTGATCTCGCAAACGAATTTTCCAGGCAGCACCTCGATCGGCGCATTCGGCAGATCGGCGCGGATCGCCGACACTGCATCATAGATCGCCTTCTCCGCATGCGGCGCGAGGCGATAATGCAGCGCCAGCGAATAGCCCTTGTCCTCGAGCAGAATCCCGGGCGAGAGCTTTGCGATTGCAGCCAACCGCCGCTTCAATTCCTTGTCCATCGGCGGCGCTCCCGATGCGACGGATTCGACCTCACGTGCCAATCGCATCTCGGCACCGTGGCCACCGACGGCGGGAAACTGCTGCGGCGCAAAGATCAGATCGATGTCGTTAACGGAGCGACCGGACACCATCGCCAGCGCGCCATTCGTGCGCTGCAGCAGCTTGCCCAGATGGGTGGCAAGATCCGGCGGCACCCACACTTCGCGCGGCGTGGGTGCCATGTCGAGCAATGTGCCGTCGATATCGAGCAGCAGCGCACATTCGGAAAGACGCGGCAATTCGATATCGACATGATCGAAAATGGCGGACGCGGCGGGCGGTGCCTCGTCAACTGCGATCTCGATGATTTTCTGCGGTGAAGTCATGATATCACTCCGTCGCGGCCAGTGGCCGTGCAACTGATTCAAGCGGCTTGCGTTCCGCCGCGATGGCATAGCGCCAGCCGACAACCGCAGCAGCAATCATCAGGACAGCGCCAAGGAGATAGCCGGCAAACACGCTGTTGCGCGAGCCGGTATCGATGAGGACGCCGAACAGCGCCGGACCGGCAATACCGCCGATGCCGGTGCCGACGGCATAGAACAGCGCGATCGCCAATGCGCGGACTTCGATGGGAAAAGTCTCGCTCACGGTGAGATAGGCCGCGCTCGCAGCGGGCGAGGCAAAGAAGAAGATCACCATCCAGGCGATCGTCTGGGTCTGCGCACTCAACACGCCGATGGAAAACAGATAGCCGGAGCCGGCGAGCAAGATGCCGGACATGCCGTAAGTGAAGGCGATCATCGTACGGCGACCGACGGTGTCGAACAGCCGGCCCAGCAACAGCGGACCGAGGAAATTGCCCGCTGCGAAGGGCAACAGATACCAGCCCACATGGCTGGAGGCGATGCCGTAGAAATCCGTCAGGATCAGCGCATAGGTGAAGAAGATCGCATTATAGAAGAACGCCTGCGCCGCCATCAGCACGAGACCGACCAGCGAGCGCTGGCGATAGGACACCAGCAGCGTCTTCGCGACTTCCGTGAGCGGCGTGTGATCGCGCTGGGTCAGCTTGATCTTCGGCAGCGACGCGATCACCTCCGGCGACGGCTTCTGATGTGCGGACGCTTCGATGTCGCGCACGATCTCTTCGGCGCGTTCCGGCTGGCCATGAATCATCAGCCAGCGCGGGCTTTCCGGAATCCACATGCGCATGAACAGCACCACGAGGCCGATGGCGGCGCCGGTGAAATAGGCGATGCGCCAGCCATAGGATTGCGACACCACGGCTGGATCGAGCAGCACGATGGCGCAGACGGCGCCCATGGCAGCACCAAGCCAGAAGCTGCCATTGATGACCAGATCGGTCCAGCCACGATAGCGGGCCGGCACCAGTTCCTGAATCGTCGAATTGATCGCCGTATATTCGCCGCCGATGCCCGCACCGGTGAGAAAACGAAACACTGCGTAGCTTGCGAGGCTCCAGGAGAAGGCTGTCGCTGCTGCGGCGGAGAGATAAAGCGCGAGCGTGATGAAGAACAGTTTCTTGCGACCGATGCGATCGGTCAGCCAGCCGAAGCCGAGCGCGCCGATCACCGCGCCGGCGAGGTAAGCGCTGCTGGCGATGCCGACATCGAGATTGGAAAATTTGAGAACGGGATCGTCCTTCAGCGC
>CALRZK010000193.1:0-6320 GCA_943372615.1 Bradyrhizobium ivorense
GCGATAGATCTCCAGCGCCTGCAGCAGCATCTCCGGCGCAAAATGCGAGGCGAAACCATAGGGCAGGCCGAGCACGGCCGCGAGCTGCGCGCCATAGGTGGAGGAGCCGAGAATCCAGAGCGGCACATTGGTGCCGGCAGCAGGCACGGCCTGCAGTCGCTGATTGGGGCCGGCTTCTGCGAAATAGGCCTGCAGTTCCTGGACGTCCTGCGGGAAATTGTCTGAATTCTGCAGCGAGCGGCGCAGCGCTCGCATGGTCATCTGATCCGTGCCTGGTGCGCGCCCGAGGCCGAGATCGATGCGGCCGGGAAACAGGCGCTCCAGCGTGCCGAATTGCTCGGCGATCACGATCGGCGCATGGTTGGGCAGCATGATGCCACCGGCGCCGACGCGGATGGTCTTGGTGCCGGCTGCGATATGGCCAATCACCACCGATGTTGCAGCAGAAGCGATGCCGATCATGTTGTGATGCTCGGCCACCCAGAACCGTTGGTAGCCCCACTGTTCGGCATGCGCCGCCAGATCGCGGGAGTTATCGAGCGCGCCGCGCGCATTGGTGTCTTCGGTGACGCGTACGAGATCGAGGATCGACAGGGCGGTCATGGGCAGGCTCCGGTTGGACGCCACATCTATGCATTCGCATCTACTTTCGCCACCGCATGGACGGCATCTCAGCCTTGACAGGACATTCAATCGTTATGTAACGTTATAACATAACATAAATCGACGGCGCTCATGGATATCGACACACCCCACTGCTTCGCCGCCCTCAACAGGCTGTTTGATCTCGATGCGAAAACTCCCCGTCACAGTGCTGTCCGGCTTCCTCGGGGCTGGAAAGACCACTTTGCTCAATCACATCCTGAACAATCGTCACGGCTTGAAGGTGGCGGTGATTGTGAACGACATGAGCGAGGTGAACATCGATGCGGATCTGGTGAGGGATGGCGGTGCCAATCTTTCGCGGACGGATGAAAAGCTGGTCGAGATGACCAATGGCTGCATCTGCTGCACGCTGCGCGACGATCTTCTCAAGGAAGTGCGCGCTTTGGCCGAAGGCGGGCGCTATGACTATCTGCTGATCGAATCCACAGGAATCGCGGAGCCCCTGCCGGTGGCGGCGACCTTCGATTTCCGGGACGAAAATGGCGACAGCTTGTCCGACGTGGCGCGGCTCGATACGATGGTCACTGTGGTCGATGCGGTAAACTTGCTGAAAGACTATTCCTCGACGGATTTTCTCGAAGACCGCGGCGAAGCACTCGATAATGACCAGCGACGACTGGTCGATCTGCTCGTCGAGCAGATCGAATTCGCCGATGTGGTGGTGCTCAACAAGGTCAATGACGCCACGCCGGCACAATGCGATGCCGCACGAAAAATCATCTGCGCGCTAAATCCGGAAGCGGAAATCATCGAAGCGCAGTTTGCCGATGTGCCGTTCGACCGCGTGCTAGACACCGGCCTGTTCAATTTCGAAAGGGCGCAGCAGCATCCGCTCTGGTACAAGGAGCTTTACGGTTTTGCCGATCATGTGCCCGAGACGGAAGAATATGGCGTCAGTAATTTCGTCTATCGCGCGCGGCGACCGTTCGATCCTGCAAAGTTTCAGGCGTTCCTGCGCGAGAGCTGGGGCGGCGTGATCCGCAGCAAGGGCCATTTCTGGCTGGCGACGCGGCCGCAATGGGTCGGTGAACTCAGCCAGGCCGGCGCTATCGTCCGCACCGAAGGTATGGGCTTCTGGTGGGCCAATATCCCGGCCGAGCGCTGGCCGAACGATCCCTATTGGCGGCAGACGCTGAAGAAGAACTGGAACGACGTCTACGGCGATCGTCGTCAGGAACTCGTCTTCATCGGGGCCGGAATGGATGAGGCCGCGCTGCGCAGTCGCCTTGATGCATGCCTGGTGGATGGCAAGCCCGGCATGGAGATTGCCGACTGGGCCAAGCTGCCCGATCCATTCCCGAAGTGGAAGCGCGCCGACGAAATGGAGCCGGCGTAGCGCGTTATTCCAGCCCGGCATGGAATGCGCGCACGATGGCCGCGCATTCCTCCGGCTTTTCCATCTGCATAAAATGCGAGGCGTCGTCGACGGTTGCGAAGTCGAAGCCACCGTCTCGCGCGAGTGCGCTGATGATGGGAATGAACGGGCTGGTGCCATTCCTCCATTCACCGGCGACGAGCTGCACGGGAATGTCGATCTTGCACATCCGCTCCCACCCGCCTTCGAGATCCTGCATGGCGAAGATGCTGGCCTCGAATTCACGCGCGCAAGCGAGCTCGTAGAGCTTCTTGTCGTCGTTCCAGCGCAGCGTCGAGGCGGCGAGGGCCTGCAGGCCTGCATCATCGACGCTGACGAAGGCGGAGCTGCGACGATAGGATTCAAACAGCTCCTGCACGGTGTTGAATTCAAAGCGACGCTTGATGGTGCGCTCCGCCAGCCGGTTGTTATCGGCGCGGAACATCTGGAATTCAGGGTAATGGCTCGGCGGTGTCGCCGGCGGCTCGAAGCCGACAATGCCGATCCATGGGGACTCGTATTCGGACGCGTGCAGAAGCGTCGTCAGTGCGCTCATGGAATGGAACGCACCAAGGCTCGGTGCGGCGCCGATCTCCCGCGTGATGCCCTTCATGATGGCATCGTAATCGCGGATCAATTGCGGCCAGACCTTTGGGATCGGCTTGTCGAACGGGCTGCTGCGGCCGTGGTGACGGAAGTCGAACACGACGGTCTCGTAATCCGGAATGAACAACCGCCAGAAACTCTGGAAGGCATCGGCGGCGAGGCCATTGCCGTGGCTGCTGACGACGCGCGGACCCTCGCCATAGACACGCACACTGGCGGTGGCGCCGTCCTCGAGCTGAACGTTGAAATCATGCTTCGGGGCTGGAAGGGTCGGCGCAGGAGACATCTGACAGCAGGTCCGTCATTTCGGGAAGAGACAGGCCGTCTTACCCAGCGTGGGAGGGCGGTTCAAGCCGTCGGGCGCAGGATGGCGACACGCCCGTCCAGCGGAATGGTGGCAATGCCGTTTGTCACCGGCACGCGCTGCCAACCGTTCCCATCATTCGGCCGATTGAACGCGAGCGAGGCGATGCGGCCATCGACGGCAATCTCGACGGGCAGCATCGGTACGACGATGTCTTCGGCCTTCGCCACATCCCAGCAACGCACGGCGCGCCATACTGCAAGGACCGGTTGCCCCTGCGCATCCTGAAACGCGACATGTTTCAGTTCGAGCGAACGCGTCGCCACCTTGAGTGGCTGACTGTCGCCGGCGCGTCGCGCGCCCTGCAGCGCCAACAATAGATTCCGGATCGCATGATAGCCCGGCTTTGGCGTGCCATCGTTGCGCAGCAGGCCCCAGTGATGCTCGCCTTCATTGGGATCGGTGCCGCCGTCCCAGAATTCGTAGAGAAAGGTGCGCAGGATGCCGAGGCGGAAATTGTTGAGCAGCATCCGCGGAAAATACAGCGCTGACGCGATCTCGCCGACACCGGCGCTGCCGGGCTTCACCACATTGCAATAGCCGATCTCAGTGACGAGCGCGGGTGCGCCGGCCTTGAACGCATCGCGCATGTTCTGCAGATACCAGGACATGGCTGCGTAGTCGTCGGTTGTCTCCGGCTCCTGCGCTTTCTGCACATAGCAGTGGATCGCGACGGCATCGCTATATTGTGCTGCGCCGCGTATCAGCGCGACATCGGCGGGCTTCCAGTTCAGCACGCTCGGCGACAGCAGCGGCAGCTGCTCGACCGTGTAGCGCTCGCGCAAGGCGCGATGCACCTCGCGCTGATAATCGACGACCACATTGCTCCAGCCCGGCTTTGCCAGCGGCAGAGACATGAACCATGGACTGTCGCCCTCGTTCTGTCCCTCGATGCTGGTGATGCGCTGGAGGCCGAGCGCATCGATATAGGCCATCATCTCCGGTACGGTATTCGTCGCCGGCGAGACAAGAATGTTGAAGCGAATATTCGATCGGTCGTTCAATAATCGCCAGCGGGCGAGATCGTTGCTCGGCCGCAGCTCGTCGCGCAGATGGCGAATGCCCGATGTCGCCAGCAGATTATGGAAGCGATCAAAATTGGAGGCGTAGGGCTCGCTGCTGATATGGACGTTGGCGCCCACGCTATCGGTAAATGTATCCGTCGGGCCCGGCAGCGGAGCCGCATTCATGGGAGACGACCGGAGCAGCAAGAGTGCTGCGCTGCTGGCCAGAAGCGTACGCCGGTCGATCATGGTTATCGCGCCCTCGTGCTGAGTTCCTGTCCGGAGACTGACCCCACCAGATCAGGTCGCTGCAATCAAGGCGCCGTGGCGATTCCGTCGAACCATATTTTCCACTTTGGTACGGCGGTTGCGAACGTCCCGCGATGACTGGTCGCACCGGTCGATAGCGCTTCGACAGCAGGATTGCCGTTACCGATCGCACGCTGATACGTCATGCCCAATTGGCCGAGGCCGACGCTGATGACTTCGTCACTCTCGCCAAAATAGTTGCGCACCGGCGATTTGATGATCCAGCGATAGGCTGTCGTCTCTGCTGCAAGGCGGCCATAGGCCGAGGCGGCGAAGAATTGCGGATCAAAATAATTCGGCCGGATCAACTTGCGAAGATCCGACGGCACCTGCGCGGCATCATAGGGTTCGCGCATATAGGCCTTTCGCGCAAGATCGTAATATTCCGCTGCGATCAC
Organism: Bradyrhizobium ivorense; assembly: GCA_943372615.1. Taxonomy (GTDB): domain Bacteria; phylum Pseudomonadota; class Alphaproteobacteria; order Rhizobiales; family Xanthobacteraceae; genus Tardiphaga; species Tardiphaga ivorense_A. The sequence goes on from CALRZK010000193.1 coordinate 4,702, forward strand.
CGAGCGCGCGAGGCCGGGCACGCTGTAATAATTCTCGAATGAGAATGCCGAGAGGATGAACAACGAGGTTACCCAAGAGGCGTCGTTCTTGCGCGGGAAGTTGAGAAAGCCATTGAGCGTGACAAAGACGTCGAGCGGTGCGCTTGCCGTTGCGGTCGCATCCGCTGTCACACCGGAGCGCTCCAGTTTTTCCAGCATGGCCATGGTCACGAAGCCGCCTTGCGACCAGCCGCTGAGAAACAGCTTTGTTGTAGTGAGCTTGAGGTGGGCGAGCACGGCGCGGCTCGCCGTCAGCATATCATAGGTCGCCTGCTGATGGCTGGCCTTGACCATATAGCCTTCCGGCTCGCTCGATGTGCCAAGGCCGAAATAGTCGGCGCCGATCAGCACGTAACCCTGACCGGCGAATTGCGCGATCATCAATTGCGTTTCCGACGACTGATCAGGAAACGAGGGGACCTCTTGCTTTCCGTAAACCGTGCCGTGTTGATACGACACCATCGGGAATGACGGCCCGCCATTCTCGGGGACGGCCAGCAGGCCGGAGGCCGTTGTCGGCTTGTTGCCGTGCTCCGGCACGACCGAGGAATAGGTGACGCGATAGAGCCGGACGGCGTTGCTCGCCGGGCTGTAGGTGACCGGAATGCCGGCGAAATTCGGCGTATCGACCTGCAGGATCTTATTGAGGCGCTCGACATCCCAGCGCGCGATGAATTCATACTGGACATCCGGCGACAGCCTGACGATCCGGCTTTCCTGGGCGTTGACGGCCGCGCCCTGCAGCAGAACGGTCAGAAAAACGCAGAAACCATAAATAACACGCATGACAGATCGTCCCGATCGCTTGCCGACGGGGCACTCCAATAGAGTGTCTCTGTTGAAATTAGGTTTCAGGCATCGCGCATGTTCGCGCGTGAATTGGTGCCCCTGGCCGGGATCGAACCAGCACTCCTTTCGGAACTCGATTTTGAGTCGAGCGCGTCTACCAATTCCACCACAGGGGCCATCGGACGCCGAATACCGTCGTCGCGAAGTGGGCGGAATATAACCGGGACGGTCCGCGGGTCAACCGGCGAAAAGACAAGAAAAGGCCGGTGCACACATCCGGTTGATGTCGGCAGTGTGATCCCTGGATGCCTCGACAGTCTGGCGACCCCACGATACGACCGGACCAGCATCCCGGAGAGCCATGTGACCGCTGTTTCATCCTCGCCCGCCGCCGCAACCGGTTCGAATCCCGCATTCACCGCGGCCGTTGCGGTCGCCGTCGTCGCCGTCGCCACCATCGCGGGCGCCTGGTTTTTCCAGCTGGCGCTTGATATCCGGCCATGCCCGCTCTGTCTTGAGCAGCGCTATGCCTATTATCTGTCGATCCCGCTGGCCGTGCTGGTGGCCATTGCCGCCGGCCGTGGCGTGCCGCGCGGTGTGTTGGTCACGGGCCTGGCGATCCTGGCGCTTGCCGCTCTCGCCAATGCGGTGCTTGCGGGCTACCACGCGGGCGTCGAATGGAAGTTCTGGCAGGGGCCGACCGATTGCTCCGGGCCGATCGTTGATTTCGGCAAGGCCGGCAGCCTGTTGCAGCAGCTCGACACCGTGAAGGTGATCCGCTGCGACGAGGT
>CALRZK010000194.1:0-6300 GCA_943372615.1 Bradyrhizobium ivorense
CGAGGAGAAGCAGGAAGAGGACGACGAGACCGATAACGAACTCGTCGAGGTCACGTCCAAGGCCGTCACCGAAGTCAAGAAGTCGGAGCCGGGCGAGCGCACCGACGATCCCGTGCGCATGTATCTGCGCGAGATGGGCACCGTCGAGCTCTTGTCGCGCGAAGGCGAAATCGCCATCGCCAAGCGCATCGAGGCCGGCCGCGAGGCCATGATCGCAGGCCTTTGCGAAAGCCCGCTGACTTTCCAGGCCATCATCATCTGGCGCGATGAACTCGCCGAAGGCAAGATCTTCCTCCGCGACATCATCGATCTCGAAGCGACTTACGCCGGCCCGGAAGGCAAGGGCGGCGTGAACCCTGCGATGATCGCAGGCCCCACCGGCGATGGTGAAGGCAGCGAAGGCGGCGCGACCGCTGTTGCAGCGCCGCCATCCGCGCCTGCACAGGCGACGCCGTTCCGCGCCGCTCCCGGCCGTCCGCAGCCCGCAGCCCAGCCGCAGGGCGAAGCCCAGACGTCTGAGGGCGGCGAAGGCGACATGGACGACGACGAGTTCGAAAACCAGATGTCGCTCGCCGCCATCGAGGCCGAACTGAAGCCGAAGGTGGTCGAAACCTTCGACAAGATCGCATCCGAATACAAGAAGCTGCGCAAGCTGCAGGAACAGGACATCGCGAACCAGCTGGAAAGCTCGTCGCAGGGTCCGTCGCTGTCGCCGTCGCAGGAGCGCAAATACAAGAAGCTCAAGGACGAAATCGTCGTCGAGGTGAAGTCGCTGCGCCTCAACCAGGCGCGTATCGATTCACTCGTCGAGCAGCTCTACGACATCAACAAGCGCCTCGTCTCGTTCGAGGGCCGCCTGATGCGTCTCGGCGACAGCCACGGCGTCGGCCGCGAAGACTTCTTGCGCAACTATCAGGGCTCGGAGCTTGATCCGCGCTGGCTCAATCGTGTCTCGAAGCTGTCCGCAAAAGGCTGGAAGAACTTTGTCGCGATCGAGAAGGACCGCATCAAGGAGCTGCGCGGCGAGATCCAGCAGCTGGCCGCATTGACTGGCCTCGAGATCGGCGAATTCCGCAAGATCGTGCATGGCGTGCAGAAGGGCGAGCGCGAAGCGCGCCAGGCCAAGAAGGAAATGGTCGAGGCCAATCTCCGCCTCGTGATCTCCATCGCCAAGAAATACACCAACCGTGGTTTGCAGTTCCTCGATCTCATCCAGGAAGGCAATATCGGTTTGATGAAGGCGGTCGATAAATTCGAATATCGCCGCGGCTACAAGTTCTCGACCTATGCGACCTGGTGGATCCGTCAGGCGATCACCCGCTCGATCGCCGACCAGGCGCGCACCATCCGTATTCCGGTGCACATGATCGAGACGATCAACAAGATCGTCCGCACCTCGCGCCAGATGCTGAACGAGATCGGCCGCGAACCGACTCCGGAAGAGCTGGCCGAAAAGCTCGGCATGCCGCTGGAGAAGGTGCGCAAGGTTCTGAAGATCGCGAAGGAGCCGCTGTCGCTCGAAACCCCGGTGGGTGACGAGGAAGACTCGCATCTCGGTGATTTCATCGAGGACAAGAATGCGGTGCTGCCGATCGATGCGGCGATCCAGTCGAACCTGCGCGAGACGACGACGCGCGTTCTGGCGTCGCTCACCCCCCGCGAAGAGCGCGTGCTGCGCATGCGCTTCGGCATCGGCATGAACACCGACCACACGCTGGAAGAAGTCGGCCAGCAGTTCTCGGTGACGCGCGAACGTATTCGTCAGATCGAAGCCAAGGCGCTGCGCAAGCTGAAGCACCCGAGCCGCAGCCGCAAGCTGCGCTCGTTCCTGGATAACTAACTCTGTCCGTCATCCTGAGGCGCGAGCGCAAGCGAGCCTCCAAGGATGGCCACAAGTTCAAAAATACCTCACGGCGGGCCTCACAGCCCGCCGTTTTCGTTGATGGAACCTAATCCCCTCCCGCGCGTTATCCCCGCATGACAGATCAAGTTGAACAATCAGTCCCGCACAAGCTCACTCCCATTGAGCGAGCTGAACGTAACCTGATGCGTCAGAAGGACGCCGAAAAGGCCATGGCCGAGCATGAGAAGGCTCAGGCCGCGCTTTACTCGAATATGGAGCGTCTGCGCGCGGAGCGCCTGAAGCGCGAAGCTTCAGCCCAGAGCCAGCCGGCTCCGACTGCCCGCCGCACGACAAAACGCGCAGCAAGCGCGCGAGCCTAAACCTCCAAAATATCCCAACGACAAAACGGCGGATCGCAAGGTTCGCCGTTTTGCGTGCTACGTCTTGCGCAAGAACCATACAAGTATCGTAGCTGGCACGAATAACGGGCTATCTTGTCTTTAAACGGTTGGCGCGCCGTTCAAGGACGGCAGCGGTTGCGCTGTCGGTCCAATGCGTTCGAATTGTATCGGTAGCCTGGCTGCGCAAAATCCCGAAACGCTGGAATTCCGAATGATCGACAAGCGCCGGAATGAGTTGGGCGCAATATTGGCGGAGAATGACCGCGCCGATCTCGTGGGCTTGTGTGACACCGTCGTCGAGCTTGGCAGCCGCTTCAACAATGCAAATTGTCATGCGCATTTTGGCTGCCTCTTCGCCGTTTGACGACTGGGCAAACGATTTGCCGGGAATCGCCATCAGCAAGAGTGACGCGGCGACGAAGGATTTTGTACGGGCCTTCATATTCCATGGTCTCGTAAAATTGACATACACGCCACAAAGCCACTGCTGCGAGAGACTTTGGACCCCGCGCGGGCACGCAGAGCGGCCGCGGGTTAGCGGGGCAGGCATATTTATGCAAGTGTGTGGGATGCCACACTCGGCGAAGCGCCACGATTCCGAATGTCGCCATACATCCGACGAGCGCGAATGCGCCATTGGCGCGGCATCGCGCCTTGTTCGGAACGCTTCCCATCGCTTGTGATTGGTCCTGCATCACCAACAGCGATGGAGTTTTTCATGTCAGCCAAACTCACCGGCAAGCGCGTTCTCATTCTCGCCACCAATGGTTTCGAACAATCGGAACTGGAAGTGCCGCGCGATCGCCTCGCCGAGGCCGGCGCCGAAGTGCATGTGGCCTCGCCCGAAGCCGGCGTTATCCGCGGCTGGTCGGGCGATGACTGGGGCCAGGCGGTGAAGGTCGATGTCGCGCTCACCGGCGCCACCGATGCCGACTACGACGCGCTGGTGCTGCCGGGCGGCCAGATCAATCCGGATCTGCTGCGCGTCAACGCCGATGCGCTGGCGCTGATCAAGGCGTTCTATGCGGCCGGCAAACCGATCGCCGCGATCTGCCACGCACCGTGGCTCTTGGTCGAGGCCGGCATCGCGAAGAACCGCAAGATAACGTCCTATCATTCCATCAAGAGCGACGTGATCAATGCCGGCGCCAAGTGGCAGGACAAGGAGGTCGTCAGCGACGGCGGCATCGTCACCTCGCGCAATCCCGGCGATCTCGAAGCGTTTTCGAAGAAGATCATCGAGGAAATCAGGGAGTCGAAGCACGAGAGGGCGGCGGCGTAGGCCGTACGCTCTCCCTGTCGTTGCCGGGCTTGACCCGGAAATCCATCTGACACCCAAAACGGCGAATCTTACGGTTCGCCGTTTTAATGATTGTGTAGTGTAGGATATAATCGACTGCAGCTCTGCATGCTAAGTAAGAGCACTCAGTTCATGAAGTGCTAGAAGTTCGCTGCTGTAGAGAACAGCATTTGTATCCTGAGGTTTAGCAATGAAGCATCTCTATCGCTTTCGCCCTTTGTCGCGCTTGCTCGACAAGAATGAACTGCTAAATCAAGAGATTTTTTTTTGCAAGCCCGAGTAGCCTCAATGATCCTATGGAAGGCTTTCGCGATATATTCTGGCAAGGCGATTCTGTCGTGTGGGGCAATTTCTTTCGCCACTATTTGCTTTGTCTCGAATGGGCGTACTCGATCGTGGCGATCGGAGGTGAAGCTGAGCCTTTATCATGGGAGAATATCCCGTTTGCGAACGTTCACGAGATGTCGTTCACGCCGCAATACCAGGAGAGAATTCAGAAGTTGACGGCTTCTTTCCGCGAAGAGGAGATGGTCAAATTCATTGTGGAATCTCTCGGTCAGCGATTAGTGCCTGTTCGAAGAGATGAGCTATCTGCGTATTTGCAGCCAATACATACTCTTGCGCTCTCGCTTATCAAAAAGAACTATCTCGAATATAGCCTTGATCGAGAGAAGAATTTCGACCCAAATACTGACGATTATTTCCGTAAAATTTCCGACCAGCTGAAGCTGATGTTCCAGCACGCTGAGCGCCTTACTAAGGAAATTCCCGATGCGGAAACTTTAGTTCCGTTGTTTTTTAAAGCTAACAGTCATTCGGTCGAACAGTTCAGATTTTTACATCGCTATAATAATTCATCGCAGCCGTTCGAAGCGAATCGCAACTTTGTGCTTTTCGACTTCCCAAACGAGTACATCCGGCGGCTCGAAACGTTGATCTATCCCGATTGGTATGTTGCGTGCTTCATGAAGGACTGTCGAGACTCATCGGTCTGGGGAAGTTACGGCGACAGCCATACTGCAGCATGTCTTATATTTCGAGTTGGGAATGCCGATACTGCCAGCTCTTTGCGATTGCGACGTATTTCTGGTTACGGCAGCGACGGGCCCCATGTTGATTTCGTGGCGCATCATTTCAAGGAAGTCGTTTATGAGAATGCTCATCTGCCAGTTGATTTCTTTCGCTCGCTTGGCCGTCTGCCGATGTCCGATCTTTTAAAGGCGTGGTATGTTAACGATGCAGGGCATCGAAGCACCTGTGCCGACGAGATATTCACGGACGAAGAAGCTTGGAAAGAGCGTTACTGGAACTCATTCTATCATGGTGTGACGAGGAAGCTCGACGCTTGGCAGCATGAAAAGGAAATGCGCTTATTACTATCTGGAATGATATTCGATTTTTCGAATCCAAGTAGCCGGGTGGCCAAATATGCGTTCGATGACTTGGAAGGCATTATTTTCGGAATCAACACTCCGATCGATAAGAAGATTGAGATCGGAAAAATTATTGAAGAAAAATGCCGCGCAGAAGGCCGCAAAGACTTTAAATTCTATCAGGCTTTCTATTCTCAAGAAAAAGGCACTATCGAGCACGCTGAGTTGAGCTTGCTAAAATTCGATATGCATTAAAAGTCTGGGCCTAACGTCTACTTCTTCTTCGCCCCAACGCGCTCCACGCTGGCGATCTCCAGCGGCGGCTTGCCGCTCTTCTCGGCGATCTCGGCGTCCTGGTCGGCGATCGCCTGCTTGGCCGGCTCGTCGCCGTCGAGGCCGCCGAGCAGCTCCGAGGGGACGCGGCGGTTCGAGCGCTGCGAGCCGTCCACATAAGTGACGTTGAAAAAGGCGAATTCGCCTTTGGGATTGGTACCGGGTTTCTTGGCCATGCGCGGCTTGTCGGCGATGGCGCGCCCTGTGTCCATCCCCGTTCGCGCAAGGCGCGCATGCCATCAACAGCGGATCTGCGCAGGCGAGGCGCAGGCCAGCGACGATCGCACCGGCCATGACGGCGCCGCATTGTCAAATTGTTCTCATTTTGTTCTTTACTTGAGGTTGCGTCTGTGCAAGCTTTGCCCCGTCCTTCTCCAGAGTCAGGGGCGAACGCGTCGTCACGGTCGCGGGAGAGGATGCGATGGACGCCAAGACTGCGGCGTCGTGCGGTGCTCGGGAGACGGCTGCCTGCGGGCGGGCCGGTCTGGCTGTCGTCAGGATACCACTGCGGCGGACGGGCAGGCCTTCTCACTTGCGGACAGACACCTTGTGCCAACCGGCGAGGCGACCGTGGTGGCGGCGTACGGCCCGTTAGCTTGAAGGCACCCTGGCCCTCCGAACCATGGGCACATAAAAATGGTGATTGGGACCGTTTCACCAGGGCAGATGCGCAGGCAAGCCGTCAACATCGTGTGCGGAACGCAGGTGTGTTCCGGAGGATCTGAAAGTCCTGATGTCCTTTATCGCGGAAGACCGCGCCAACATCAGGCCCGAGGGTGCAAAGGGCACCCGGCGTTCCGCACCCCTTGATGGGGCATGGCGTGCGCAAAGCTCGGACGCAACATGCGTCGCGAGGATGCTGCTGTTTGACATTCGTATATCAGCGATGGGGTATCCCTCCCCGGAGCGAAGCGAATGGGGAGGGTGGCGCGGAGCGCCGGGTGGGGTCTCTCCCCGCGAAGGACGGCGTTCGGGGCAAGAACCCCACCCGTCTCAAAGCTCGCTGAACGCTCGCTTTGATCCACCCTGGCGGACGAATTCGTCCGCCAG
>CALRZK010000195.1:0-6295 GCA_943372615.1 Bradyrhizobium ivorense
AGCTTTTGGCTTTGCCGCGGCGCTGTCGATCATCGCCGTGGTGTTTCTGGCCGGCTTGCATGAGCCCTTGCGCCCGAAGCTGCAGCAGCGCAAGCCGGTGCAGGATATTGCCGAGGGACTCGCCTTCGTTGCGCGCCATCGATATCTCCGTCCTGTCTTCATCACGCAATTCATCTTCAGCGCGGCCTTCTTCGTCGTGCTCGCCATTTTCGTACCCTACGCCGTGCGCCATCTCGGCCTCGACGCGACGGGCATTGGCATCACGCTGGCGATGTACGGCGCCGGTATGGTGATCGGAGCGCTGGCGGCGACACGGGTGATGAAGCGGTTGCCATTCGGCACCGTGATCGTGCTCGGCCCGATCACCGGCTTCGTTGCCTCGCTGGTGATGGCGCTGACCACCTGGATCCCCTCGCCTGCACTGGCCGGGTTGAGCTTCTTTCTGCTCGGTGTCGGCCCGATCCTCTGGGTGATCTCTACGGCGACGCTGCGGCAATCGGTGACGCCACCGAGCCTGCTTGGCCGTGTATCGGCGATCAACATCCTAAGCTATGGCGCACGTCCCGTGGGCACCGGCATCGCCGCCATCGTGGGCGGCCTCTATCACGCGGAAGCCTGCCTCTACCTCGCTGTGGCTGGCTTCGCGTGGCAGGCACTGGTGATCCTGAACTCGCCTGCTGCCGCGCTCCAGCGGCAGCCGGACATGACCGGCGATGTCATGGAATGCATGCCGACCAAACTCTAACGGCCATTCGCATCACCCAATTATAGTTCGTCTTCGCTGATGCACTCTCCGCATTGCAGCACGATTTGTTAGTGTAGTTCACCCGCGTCCTAGCGTCGCAGCGAAGTGATGTTCCTTGCCAAAATCCCGGGCAAGCCTTTGTCTTGACCGCAATCAACAAGGTCAGTCCGCAAAGGACGGCCACCCGGGGAGGACATGATGAATTCAACCAAGGACAGGACTCCGTCTCGACGCCGCTTTCTGAAGGTGGCTACCGCCGGCGCAGCCGCAACTGTTGCGGCGCCGGCCATCGCGCAGAGCACCGGCGCGATCAATATGCGCTGGCAGAGCACATGGCCGGCCAAGGATATCTTCCACGAATACGCGCAGGACTACGCCAAGAAGGTCAATGACATGACTGGCGGCGACCTCAAGATCGAGGTCCTACCCGCAGGCGCCGTGGTGCCGGCCTTCGGCCTGCTCGACGCGGTCTCCAAGGGCACGCTGGATGGCGGTCATGGCGTGATGGTCTATCACTATGGCAAGCAGACCGCGCTGGCACTGTGGGGCTCGGGTCCTGCTTACGCCATGGACGCGAACATGCTGCTGGCCTGGCATAAATTCGGCGGCGGCAAGGAGTTGCTAGCCAAGCTCTATGCCTCGATCGGCGCCAATGTGGTGTCGCTGCCTTACGGGCCAATGCCGACGCAGCCGCTCGGCTGGTTCAAGAAGCCGGTGCAGAAAGCGGATGACCTCAAGGGCGTGAAGTTCAGGACTGTCGGCATTTCCATCGACGTCTTCACCGGCCTCGGCGCCGCCGTGAATGCACTGCCGGGCGGCGAAATCGTCTCGGCCATGGATCGCGGCCTGCTCGATGCCGCCGAATTCAACAATGCGTCGTCGGACCGCATTCTCGGCTTCGCCGACGTCTCGAAGATCTGCATGCTGCAGAGCTATCACCAGAATGCCGAACAGTTCGAAATCCTGTTCAACAAGACAAAATACGACGCCCTGCCCGAGAAGCTGCGCGCCATCATCGCCGGTGCCGCGGAGGCCGCAGGTCAGGAAATGTCGTGGAAGGCCATCGACCGCTATTCGCAGGATTATGCGGACCTGCAGGCCAAGGACAAGGTGAAGTTCTACAAGACGCCGGACAGTGTGTTGCAGAAGCAGCTTGAGGTCTACGACGAGGTGGTTGCCAAGAAGTCAGCGGAAAATCCGCTGTTCAAGGAGATCGTGGAGTCGCAAATGGCCTTCGCCAAGCGCGCGACGCAATGGGAGCAGGACACGGTCGTCAATCGCCGCATGGCCTACAACCATTACTTCGGACCGAACGCGAAGAAGAAGACCTGACGCGATCAGACCCACGTACCCCCATCATCCGGGACCAATTCCCGGATGATGCTTTGCTATTGCCTGCCGCATTTCATCTATCCGCATTCTTGTAGACTGGCTTCCATGCAATGACTGCCGAGCGTTTCCTGCACTCCATCGATGGTATCAGTACATTCGCCGGCAAGGCTGCGGCCTGGCTCATTCTCGGATTGATGGGCCTCGTCTGCGCCGAAGTATTCAAGCGCTACATGCTGAACATGCCGACGGCGTGGATCTTCGACGCCTCCAACATGCTCTATGGCACGCTGTTCATGCTGTGCGGCGCCTATACACTGGCGCAGAACGGCCATGTCCGCGGCGACTTCCTGTATTCGTCGATGAAGCCGCGCACGCAGGCGTCGCTCGATCTCGTCCTCTACATCGTGTTCTTCCTGCCCGGCATTGCGGCACTGGTCTATGCCGGCTGGGACTATGCGGCTGACAGCTGGCGCATTCGCGAACATTCCAATGTCACCGCCAATGGCCCACCGGTCTATCACTTCAAGGCAATGATCCCGCTCGCCGGCGCCTTGCTGCTGCTGCAGGGCTTTGCCGAGATTGCGCGCGCAGTGATCTGCCTGAAGACCGGCGCATGGCCGAGCCGCCTTAAGGACGTCTCCGAGATCGACGTGGTGGAGGAGCAGCTGGCCCTATCCGAGCACGTCGATGACGAAACCCGCCGCAACGCCATCGCGCATGCGCAGGATATCGAGGAAGCGGCGCGCCAGCGCGGCATGGGCGGGGAGACGCCCAAATGAGCGATCCCGCCCTCGGCCTGCTGATGCTCGGCCTCATCGTCGTCGTGATCATGCTGGGCTTCCCCACGGCCTTTACGCTGATGGGCCTCGGCATGTTCTTCGGCTTCTTCGCCTATTACCGCGCCGGCGAATCCTGGGCCGACAATCACATCTTCGACCTGATGGTCCAGCGTACCTATGGCGCCATGACCAATGACGTCCTGATCTCCATCCCGCTCTTCGTGCTGATGGGCTATGTGATGGAACGCGGCGCGCTGGTCGACAAGATGTTCTATTCGATCCAGCTCGCCTTCCGCCGCGTGCCGGCGTCGTTGGCCGTGGCGACGCTGATCGTCTGCACCTTTTGGGGCATCGCCTCGGGTCTCGTCGGCGCCGTGGTGGTGCTGATGGGCGTCATCGCCTTCAATCCGATGTTGAAGGCCGGCTATGACGTGAAGCTGGCGTCAGGCGTCATCACCGCAGGCGGCACGCTCGGCATCCTGATCCCCCCGTCGGTGATGATCATCGTCTATGCCGCGGTGGCCGGACAATCCGTGGTGAAGCTCTATGCCGCTGCGATGTTTCCGGGATTCTTTCTGGCCTTCCTCTATCTCGTCTACATCATCGGCTGGGCGCTGCTGAATCCGCGGATCGCGCCAAAACTGCCCGAGAGCGAGACACGCGTACCGGTGCGGCCGTGGATCTCCGATCTGCAGCAGGCTTATTCGCACAAGATGCTGCCGGCCTTGCTGACGGCTGCCGTGGCTCCCTCGCGCGCCATGGCGCTCACCATCGACGGCGCGCGGATCAGCTATGGCACGATCCTGAAGAATCTCGGCTTCGCGCTGGTGCCGCTCATCCTCGCGCTGTCCACCCTGTGGGCTGCGTGGTGGTATGTGGTCATCCATCCGCAACCGGATACGCCCGCACCCGCCGCGATCACTGAACGCGTGCAAACAGGCGATGCAAGCAACGCAGAGCCGGTCGAGGAGAAACTGGAAGAATTGGGTTCGGCGCAATCGGGCTCGTCGCAGGAGAGCGAGCCGGAACAGTTGCAGCAGATGGGCAATGCCGATCTGCAGACCAGTAACGCCCCTGCCTATGTCGGTCCATCACCGGAATTCTACACCTACTTCGCCTTCACTGCGGCGATCATCTTGCTGCTGCTGTTCTATTACTACTGGACCATGGACGCCGAACAGTTCGAGGTGCTGCGGCTGCTGACATCCTCCGTGATGCCGCTCGGTATCCTCACCGCGGTCGTGCTGGCCGTCATCCTTCTCGGCATCACCACAGCAACGGAGTCTGCGGCTGTCGGCGCGGCCGGTGCTTTCCTGCTCGCCTTCCAGGCGCGCACGCTGGACTGGAAGCGGACCAAGGAAGCCGTGTTCCTCACCGCCAAAACCACATCCATGGTGTGCTGGCTGTTCGTGGGCTCGGCGCTGTTCTCGGCGGTGTTCGCCATCCTCGGCGGTCAGGCCCTGCTGGAAAGCTGGGTGCTGTCGCTCAATCTGACGCCGCTGCAATTCATGATCCTGTCGCAGGCGATCATCTTCATTCTTGGCTGGCCGCTGGAATGGACCGAGATCATCGTGATCTTCGTGCCAATCTTCCTGCCGATGCTGAAACATTTCGGCATCGATCCGATCCTGTGGGGCGTGCTGGTGTTCGTGAACCTGCAGGCGGCATTCCTGTCGCCGCCCGTGGCGATGTCCGCCTTCTATCTGAAAGGCGTGGCGCCTAAACACGTGACGCTCAATCAGATCTTCGCCGGCATGATGCCCTATATGGCGATCGTCATCATCTGCATGGTGCTGATGTATATCTGGCCCGGCCTGACGCTCTGGCTCCCGAATTACCTCTACGGGAACTGAAGGCTTTCCCGGCCATCGTCGCCTGCCCGGCGATGGCCATGCCCTCACACGAAAAACGACGGTGACAGATCGGCCTTTGCAGCCCTCTTTATATGATGTACATCATTCATTAAATGAGGTTCATCATATGACCGATCGCACCGCTGAAACCATGGCTACCACGCCGCCGCAGGAAGTTGTCTCTACCGGAGGGCAAATCGCCGTGCTGGCGGCATTGGCCTCTGTGGCCACGCTGGCGACCAATATTCTGCTGCCGTCGCTGCCGCAAATGGCTGTATCATTGCAGGTATCGACACCCGCAGTGACGGCGTCGATCACGATCTTTCTGCTGGTCTTCGCGTTGGGCCAGTTGGTGGTTGGCCCGATCTCCGATCGTTATGGCCGCCGCCTCCCTGTGCTGGCCGGCTTCGCGGTCTTCAGCGCCGGCAGCATCTGGTGCGGGCTGGCGACTGACCTCCCCTCGTTGCTGATCGGCCGTGCCATTCAAGCTGCCGGCGCGTGCTCGACCTCCGTGCTGTCCCGCGCCATTGCGCGCGACCTGTTCAGCGGCGCCGCGCTGGCGCGTGTCCTCACCATGGTCATGATCGCCCAGGCTGCTGCGCCCGGCTTCTCACCTCTGCTTGGCGGCGCGCTGGATCACTTCTTCGGCTGGCGCTCGGACTTCGTGTTTGTGGGCCTATTCGCGCTGGTCTCGGCCATCGCCTTCACCGCCGTGCTCGGCGAGACCCACAACGCCACACGCATCCCGCTCAACCCGATCGCCATCGGCACCACCTATGGCAAGCTCTCGACCAACCGGCATTTCCTGATCCCGGCTGTAACCGTCAGCCTGATCATGGGCGGGTTGTTCTCGATGTTCTCAGCTGCGCCGCGCGTGCTGATCGAAGGCTACGGCTTTACCCCGATCGCGCTTGGCCTTTTCTTCGCTGGCACTGTCATGGTGGTGTTCGGATCGGGCATGTTGGCCGCGCGTCTGGCACCGCGCTTCGGACTGGAACGCGCGATCCGCTACGGGTTAGTGATCGCGTTTCTAGGCGGCACCGCCATTCTCGTCACGGCCTATCTCCACGCCAATGTTGTGACCTTCATCGCGGCAACCTGCATTTTCCTGCTGGGCATGGGCGTGGTGAATCCGCTCGGCACTGCGCAGACGCTGTCGCCCTTCGGTACGCACGCCGGTGCAGCCTCCGCGCTGCTCGGTTTCTGGCAGATGACGGGCGCAGCGATCGGCGTATTTCTCGTCGCGACGATCGTGCCGGATGCGCTGCTGGCGCTCGGCATCGTGCTGACTGGCGGCTGCTTGCTTGCAATCCTGCTCTATGCGCTGCGCATACGCGCAACAGCCCCCGGTTAGTGCCCGAGATAGCGCTCGTAAGCACCGCGCACGATCTCGTCGCTCTCGATCTCCGGATCAAGCGTGAACAGATCCTGCGCACGGCCGATGCCGCGCAGGGCATAGCGCCCGGTGGATACGAGATATTTGCGTCCGGCGCCATCAAGGCCTGACTGGAACGCTGTCGAGGTCAGCAGCGGTCGATCCACCGACGAGCACATGGAGGCGATGCGGCTGACCTCGTTGACCGATG
>CALRZK010000196.1:0-6286 GCA_943372615.1 Bradyrhizobium ivorense
CTCAGCTATACATTCAACTTCTATCACCCGCTGCATCCGGTGCCGAACCCGCTCGAGCACACCTGGTCGCTGTCGGTGGAGGAGCAGTTCTATTTCTTCTGGCCGCTCCTGATTTTGCTGGTGCCGGCGCTTTGGCTCAATCGCGTGATGGGCTTGATCGTGCCGCTGCTGGCCATTGCGAGTGGTCTGGTGATGGCTGTGATCTTCATCAATCATGATCCGCGTGAAGCTGGCGATGTCGTCTACATGTCGCTGTTCACCCGCATGCTGTCGCTGTCGCTTGGCGGCTGGCTGGCGTTGCGTGAGTTCAACAATCAGCCGCTGCGCGGCTGGCGCTGCGTCGCGCTCTTTCTGGGCGCGATCGTGGTGTTGACGCTCGATCGCATGGGCCGCAATCTCGGCATCATCACATCGCAACCGATCTACTGGACCATTGCGCTGATCGCCTATGCCATGGTGAGCGTTTCCTTCGTCGCCACCATGGTGTTCGATCGCGGCCTGCTCAAACGCATCATGACGGCGATCCTGTCGCTCTCCATCCTGCGCGGGCTCGGGCAGATGTCCTATGCGATGTATGTGTTTCACCTGCCGGTGCTGTTCTATCTCGGCATCAACGATGCAGCCCTAGACGGCGCCAAGGCACCGATCCTGACGGTGGCACTCGCTTTCGCCATCACCATCGGCCTGTCGATACTGTCCTACTATCTGCTGGAAACGCCGATGGCCAAGCTGAAGGACAGCTTTGGCAAGGTGCGGCTTTCGGAGCCGACAGGCATCAATGCGGTGCCCACCGGCGGGCTATGGGCACGGTTCACGCAGATGGCCTTCACATCGCCTGAAGACAAGCGGGATGGATCGCAATCATCGTCGCGCTCGAAAACCTGGGCGGATCAGGCGCGCGATCAGACCAAGTAACCGCGGCTTTGATCTGGATCAGTGCGCCGGCGGTAAATAGGAACCATTCATCGCGCCAGGCCGCATGTTTGCCAGGTACGCGTGCCGCGGCAATGGAGCTGCGATGAATCCCGTCTCGAGCCGGAAATCCGAGCGTGCAGAGAGCCCAGCGCTTGGCCAGCGCAATAGCGTTCGCGATCTCGTCATCTTTTCCGACGTCAATATCGTCGATCACTTCTCGCGGCTTGGCTATGCGGTCACCTGCGATCAGCTGGCGTTCACCCTCGAGTCGGTTGAGGACTATGCCGAGGCACGTGAGCACAGATGGCATCGGCCTGGCCATGTTCACACCTATGAACCCGGCGGCCTACTATTGATCGAGGACGCGCAGCCGCGCGCGCTGCAACCGACGCGCGACATTGTTGTGGTCAGCCTCGGCAGTGCGCGTGTCGTGATGGGGGTGATCGATCGCGAGGGACGCCATCGCTTCGCGGAGACGATGTAGACCACGGTCTTGACGAAGCGGCACAGCTGCTTCTCAGTGCCCATGCAGCGGCAACCAATGCCGCGTTTTGCTGGGAGGCTGTCGGATGATCACGCTCTATCACTGCGCCCGCGCGCGCTCGTTTCGCCCGCTGTGGACGCTGGAAGAGCTCGGGCTCGCCTATGAACTGAAGATGCTGCCGTTCCCGCCGCGCGTCCATCAGAAGGAATATCTCGCCGTCAATCCGCTCGGCACCATTCCGCTGATGCTGGACGGCGAGACACGGATGACTGAATCCGCTGCGATCGCGCAATATCTCGTGACGCGGTATGGCCCGACCCCGCTCGCCGTGGGGGCCGATGAGTCGGATTACGGCGCGTTCCTGAACTGGCTGCATTTCGGCGAGGCGACGCTGACATTCCCGCAGACTTTGGTGCTGCGCTATTCCCAGTTCGAGCCGGAGGAGCGTCGCAGTCCGCAGGTCACTGAGGACTATTCGAAATGGTTTCTTGCTCGGCTGCGTATCATCGAGGCGCTTATGGGCACTCAGGACTATGTTTGCGCCGGTCGCTTCACAGCGGCCGATATCTCGGTTGGCTATGCGTTGCTGCTCGCGGAGCGCATCGGCCTTGCTCCGCGGATCGGTCCGAATGCGATGGCTTACTGGCATCGGCTGCAGCAGCGCGACGGATACAAGCGAGCTGTCGAATCAGAAAATCAAGCGGGCGATGCACTCGGTTTGGAGCGCCGCATCTAAGCGGCTATATGAGCTTCACCTTATTCAACCGAGCGAGCATATCCGATGGCCAATGACAGCGTGATCCTGGAGAAAAAGGGCGCCGCATTCTGGATCACCATCAACCGCCCAGAAAAACGCAATGCGATGAATGCCGATGTCATCGCCGGCATCGCGCTGGGCTATCGCAAGGCGCATGACGATGCGGAGGTGCGCGCCATCGTGCTGACCGGCGCGGGCGAGAAGGCATTTTGTGCGGGCGCGGATCTGGCCAATTCAGGCTCCGCCTTCGCGCAGGATTTCTCCAAGCCGAATGGCGATCTTGCCGATCTGATGCGGCTGTCGCAGAATGCCACCAAGCCGGCGATCGCCCGCGTCAATGGCGTCTGCATGGCCGGCGGCATGGGCCTGCTGTGCATGACTGACATAGCCATTGCTGCGGACAGTGCGATCTTCGGCTTGCCCGAGGTGAAGGTCGGCGTATTCCCGATGCAGGTGCTGGCGCTGCTGCAATCCATCGCGCCGCGCCGCCTGGTCAATGAATGGTGCATCACCGGCGAGCCGTTCGATGCGCAGACGGCGCAGGATGCCGGCCTGCTCAATCACGTCGTGCCGGCCGCCGAACTCGATGCCAGGATCGAGTGGCTGATCGCACGTATCACCGACAAGTCGCCGACCGCGATCCGCCGCGGCAAATATGCCATGCGTGCGATTGCTGCGATGTCGTTCGATGAGAGCATCGCCTATCTGGAAAGCCAGATCGCCATTCTCTCGATGACGGAAGATGCGAAGGAGGGCCTCAAGGCTTTTGCGGAGAAGCGCAAGCCAATTTGGCCCGGGAAGTGACCTACGCGAAGCCTGAACTGGCGCGTTCGCGATCGAGACCGCTGTATGCGGGCTCAGCGAAATCCCATGCCGGTCGAAAGCTGGACGGCGATGAGAAATACGCTGCCGGCAATCGGCAGGCTGATCAAACGAAACAACTGGTTGAATGAAATCATCTGAGCCATCCAATAAGTTAGCCCCGAGGCTCACTATGGATGTTTATGCTTAATGGCAGGTAAATGCCCCCACATTCTATAGTTGCGATGAGGCTGTCTGGAGGCCGGTTGATAGCTACGCCGCCTTGCATCGCAGGTGATGCAGCGTCACCTCAGGCGGACAATTGAGGCGGACCGGTAACAGGCTCGTGCCGACGCCGACCGAGGTGTAGCCGGCGAGATTTTCGTAACGCCATGCGCCATTGCCCATGTGGCGTGGCAGGACCGCTTCCAGCTTGATGGCATAGCCGCCGGGCAGGCAGAGCTGGCCACCATGGGTGTGACCGCACAGCATGACGTCGAAGCCGTGCTCGGCCGCTTCCTTGTAAGTCTCCGGGGTGTGCGACAGCAGGATCGAGAACGCGTCTTTCGGAATTTGCGTGGCGACCTTCGGTATGTCGTCGGCGAGATAGAAATGCGGATCGTCCACGCCTGCGAGATAGATGCGGTCGTCGCCGCGGGTGAGCGTCTCGACTTCGTTGAACATCATGCGGATGCCCATCGCTTCCAGTGCGGGCGTGAGGCGGATGGTGTCGTGATTGCCGAGAATGCCGAATACGGGATCGCGAAGCCTGGCTCGGAGTGCTCCCACGCCATCGATGGCGCGTTGAAACGGGCCATAGGTCCGGCCGCGATAGTCGCCGGTGAGCACGCAGATGTCGTAGCGGAGATCGCCGACAAACGAGTTCAGGTGTTTCAGCGCTTCTTCGCTCAGATCGACATGGAGATCGCTGATGTGAAGGACGGTGAAACCGTCGAATGCCGCGGGCAGGCGAGGCGAACTTACCACGTTCTCGCGCACGATCACCTGATCTGCCTCACGCCGCGCGCGCGCATAAAGGCCCGTCAGCTTGAGGCCGGCGCGGACGATCGGCGGTGCCGTCAGCCAATTCTCCAGATTGAAAAACAGTCGGCCCTGGCCAAACAGCTGGTGATCGCGATGGGTCTCGATCTCCAGCCGCTTTCCGACATGATCCGCACCGATGCGGTCGATCAGCGGCTGCAGCGCGCTGTCGTCTGGCGGGATATGCGGTGGCCGGGCCAATCCGCTGGTCTCCCTGCTAGCCCGTCGAGGCCTTGAGGCCGGCGGCCTCGATGCCGGCGACGCAGGCAATCTCGTCATTATCCGACGTGTCGCCCGAGATGCCGATGGCGCCGAGCAGGCCGCCGGACTGATCCTGGATCAGCACGCCGCCGGGCACGGGAATGAGCGCACCGCGCGCCATGGTGTTCACGGCATCGATGAAGAAGGGCTGCTCTTCGGCGCGCTTGAACAGCGCGCGCGAACCGAGGCCCATGGCGAGTGCACCATAGGCCTTGCCATGGGCGACTTCGCCACGCATCAGGCTGGTGCCGTCCTGCGCGATCGATGCCTTCACGCAACCGCGCGCATCGAGCACCGTGATGGCCATCGGCTTCAGCTTCATCTCGATCACCTTGGCGAGGGCGGCATCGAGAATTTTGCGGGCGGTGTCGAGCGAGAGATCGGGCATGTGGGTATTTCCTTAGTGTGATGCAGGAGTGTGCGAGTTCGGTGTGGCATTGTCGAGGCTCATCGCCAGCACGCGGGCGACATGCAGGGCTTCGCGTGGCGTGCCATCGGCAATCTGATGGCGACAGGATGTGCCGTCGGCCACGATCAGAGTCGCGGCATCGGCATTGCGTATGGCAGGCAGCAATGATGCTTCGGCCATCTGGATCGAGGTCTGGTAGGTATCAGCGCCATAGCCGAATGCGCCGGCCATGCCGCAGCAGCTCGACTCGATAGTCTCGACCGCGAGATCGGGAATGAGACGCAGCGCCTTCTCGACCGGCTTGAAGGCGCCGAAAGATTTCTGGTGGCAATGGCCATGCACCATCGCCTTCGGAGCGATCGGGTTGAGCGGCAATTGCAACCGGCCGGCCTCGGCCTCGCGGACCAGGAATTCCTCGAACAGCATCGCATGCGCACTGATGCTTTTCGCGGTGTCATCGGAGCGCAGGGACAGCAATTCGTCGCGCAGCGTCAGAAGGCAGCTCGGCTCCAGCCCGACGATGGGCACTCCGCGCGCGGCGAAGGGCGCATAAGTGGCAACCAGGCGATCGAGTTCGGCGCGGGCCTGATCGACAAGGCCGGCGGAGAAGAAGGTACGACCACAGCACAGCGCGCGCGAGCTGCCATCCACTGGCTTCGGCAGATGCACGCGATATCCGCCAGCGACGAGCACGCGTAGCGCGTCATCCAGATTTTCGCGCTCATAGGCGCGATTGAAAGTGTCGGCGAACAGCACGACCTCGTGGCCATCGACGGGACCGACGACATCGGTGTCGTGATGAAACACGTCGCTGCGCCAGGCGGGCAGGCTGCGCTTTGCGCTGATGCCGGTCACGCGCTCGACCAGATGGCGCAGCACCGGGTGATCGTTGCGCAGATTCATCAGCGGGGCCAGTTTGGCGGCAAAAGGTGCGTAGCGCGGCAGATAGCCGACAAGGCGATCCCGGAGTGACAAGCCGTGTTTCGCAGCCCGGGCCGCCAGCACTTCGATCTTCATCTTCGCCATGTCGACGCCGGTGGGGCATTCGTGGCGGCAGGCTTTGCAGGAGACGCAGAGCTTCATCGTCTCCGCCATCTCGTCGGAGGTCAGCGCATCCGGGCCGAGCTGGCCGGAAATCGCAAGCCGCAGCGTATTGGCACGGCCACGCGTGACGTCCTTCTCGTTGCGCGTGGCGCGATAGGACGGGCACATCACGCCGCCTTCGAGCTTCCGGCATGTGCCATTGTTGTTGCACATTTCGATGGCGCCCTGAAAACCGCCGCCGGCGCCGGGATAAGCGGACCAGTCGAGTTCGGTCTTCAGCGCGCCGATACGATAATCCGGTGTGTAGCGAAACAGCGAGCGGTCATCCATCTTCGGCGGATCGACGATCTTGCCGGGATTGAGGATACGGCCGGGGTCGAAACTGTCCTTCACCTCGGTGAAATCGGCGATGATGCGTTCACCGAACATTTCTTTATGGAATTCGGAGCGCACCAGGCCGTCGCCATGCTCGCCGGAATGCGAGCCCTTGTATTCGCGCACCATATCGAACGCTTCTTCGGCGATGGCGCGCATCGCCTTGACGTCCTTTTCGAGCTTCAGGTTCAGCACCGGG
>CALRZK010000197.1:0-6282 GCA_943372615.1 Bradyrhizobium ivorense
CGTAGCGCGCCATGTCGATCATGCCCCCATCATCCCCGCTGCCGCCTGCGCGCAGCCCGACGCTCTCCGAGCCGGGCTGGATCCGCGCCATCATCATCGCGCTGGCGATCGTGTTTCTGGTCGTGCTCATCGTGCTGCCGCTGGTGCTCGTCTTCAGCCAGGCATTTTCACGCGGCTTTGAGGCTTATCTCCGTGCGCTCATCGATCCCGAAGCGCAGGCGGCGATCCGTCTGACGCTATTGATCGCTGCGATCTCCGTAAGTCTGAATCTCGTCTTCGGCCTGATCGCCGCATGGGCGATTGCAAAGTTCGAATTCCCCGGCAAGACGATCCTGATCTCGCTGGTGGATCTGCCATTCTCGGTCTCGCCGGTGATTTCCGGCCTCGTCTTCGTGTTGCTGTTCGGCGGGCAGGGCTATTTCGGGCCATGGCTGCAGAGCCATGGCATTCAGATCTTGTTCGCGGTGCCGGGCATTGTACTGGCGACGACCTTCGTCACTTTCCCCTTCGTGGTGCGTGCGCTGATCCCCTTGATGCAGGAACAAGGCACTTCCGAGGAGGAGGCCGCGGTCTCACTCGGTGCCTCCGGCCTGAAGACCTTTTTCCGCGTCACTTTGCCCAATATCAAATGGGGCGTGCTCTACGGCGTCCTGCTGTGTAATGCGCGTGCCATGGGCGAATTCGGTGCCGTGGCGGTCGTCTCAGGCCATATCCGCGGCGAAACCAACACCATGCCTTTGCTGGTGGAAATCCTCTATAACGAGTATCAGTTCATGGCGGCGTTCGCGGTCGCATCGCTGCTCGCCATGCTGGCGCTGATCACGCTGGCGGCGAAAGCGATCCTCGAACGGCATCTGGATCAAGGACCTCAGCGTGACCATTGAAGTCAAGAATATCGTCAAGCAATTCGGCAGCTTCAAAGCGCTGGATGGCGTCGATCTGAAAGTCGCCGACGGTGAGTTGCTGGCGCTGCTCGGACCGTCGGGCTCGGGCAAGACAACGCTGTTGCGCATCATCGCGGGTCTGGATTGGCCGGATTCTGGCGAGGTGAAGTTCGACGGCCAGGACGCGCTCGCCCGCGGCGCCGGCGAACGCAATGTCGGCTTCGTGTTTCAGCACTATGCGCTGTTCCGCCATATGAGCGTGTTCGAGAACGTTGCCTTCGGCCTGCGCGTTCAGCCGCGCAAGATCCGCAAGACCGAAGCGCAGATACGCGCACGCGTGAAAGAATTGCTCGATCTCGTGCAGCTCGATTGGCTCGCCGATCGCTATCCGAGCCAACTTTCCGGCGGCCAGCGCCAGCGCATCGCGCTCGCGCGCGCGCTCGCTATCGAGCCGCGCATCCTGCTGCTCGACGAGCCCTTCGGCGCGCTGGATGCCAAGGTGCGCAAGGAGCTGCGCCAGTGGCTGCGCACACTGCACGAAGAGATTCATGTCACCTCGATCTTCGTGACGCATGACCAGGAAGAAGCGCTCGAAGTCGCCAACCGTATCGTAGTGATGGACAAGGGCAAGATCGAACAGATCGGTACGCCCGGCGACGTCTATGACAATCCGGCCTCCGCCTTCGTGCATTCTTTCATCGGTGAGTCCATCGTGCTGCCGGTGGATGTTCAGGGTGGGCAGGTCAAGCTCGGTGCCCGCGCGCTCAATATCGACGCTGGTGGCGCTGCCGGTCCGTCAAAACTCTTCGTGCGTCGGCATGACATGCATGTCGGCGCCGTCGGCGAGGGGGCCTTCGAGGGTACCGTGCGCCGCGTCCGCACCTTCGGCCCGATCCAGCGCGCCGATATCGCATTGAATGGCGATGACACGTTGGTCGAGATCGATGCGCCGCGCGATCGTCCGCTCGCCACCGGCGATGCGGTCAGCCTGCAGCCGCGCCGATACCGGATCTTTGCCGGGCAATAAGCTTTGGCCTGAGGCCGGAAGGTCTAAGGGAAAGGCGACAGATCATCCGGCATCGGTGGTGCGGAGCGCCAATCCCTTCATCGGGAAAACGAGTCTCATGCAGGCGCCCATGGATGGACCGGCTGCGACCTCTGCGCGACCGCCATGCATGCGCATGATGCGTTGAACCAGATCGAGGCCAAGGCCTGCGCCTGAACCACCCTGTCGAAGGCGATGGAAAGGTTCGAACACCTGTTCGCGGCGGTCGGGAGGGATGCCAGCGCCTTCGTCGCAAACTTCCATCCAGCCCGCTGCTGCGACGCGCACCATGATGATGCCGCGCCGTCCACCATGATCGATGGCGTTCTGGATCAGGTTGGTCAGCGCCCGGTCGAGCGCCATCTCGTCCCCTTGCACCGTGACATGCGGCGCTTCCGGATCGAATGTCATTTCATATCCGGCCGCAAAGGCCAGCGGCGCAAGATCAAGAACCGCGCGCTCGGCGACCGCCACCAGATCCACCGGCTCGAACCGCGCTTGTTGTTGATCGAGGCGTTGCAGGTCGAGCAACTGGCCGGTCAGCACTGTCAGTCGCGTCGTGTCTTCCAGCAGGCGCGTTTTCTCAGGCCCCGGAGCGAGCGCGGAGATCCGTGTCGTCAGAATCGCGACAGGCGTGCGTAGCTCGTGAGCGGCATCGGCCAGAAAACGCTTGTGGCTCTCATATCCTTTGTCCAGACGCGCAAGGGCATCGTTGACCGCCGCCACCAGAGGAATGATCTCGCTGGGCACTTCGCCGGTCGTGAGCCGCGCACCGCTGCGATTGATGTCGATGTGCCTGGCTTCTTCCGCGGAGAGTTCGAGGCCAGACAAGGCGCGGCGAACCGAGAGGGGGGTCACCAAAATCGTCGCGAGCGTCATCAGGCCGACGATGGCCACCGTCAGCCCAAGCATCGGGGCAAAGTTTTCGATCAGCTGCCAGAATTGGACCGAGCCCTGGGCGCTTGTCAGCATCCGAACCGGACCGACGGCAGTCGGGATTTTTTGCATGACAGCCAGCGGCAGTGCTGCGTCTCCCCGGCTGCTTCTGATGCGAGCGTTCTCCAGAAGATGCAGATCGGCGATCAGGGGCCGAACTTCATCGGGGACGCGCCCTTCTGACACTTCGTGGCCTTCGTCGTCGCGCGCCACAAACCAGAAATTGGGTATCTCATTGCGAAGCCGCTTGAGGTCTGCGTTCGCACGAACAATAAGCCGTCCATCCGCATCACGGGCCAGGGAATCCGTGAGCGCGCGGATCGTGCTGAATTCGAAGTTTCCATTGTCGATCGTGCCGCGCATCCACAATATGCCGAGCACCACCATCATCCCGAGAACGAGAGTGGCGAACAGCGCGCCTTGTATCGTTGCGATACGGGTCACGAGACGCCATTTGAGCGAGCGTGGATGCAGCAGGCTCATCGGGCTTCACGCAACAGATAGCCGACGCCGCGCACGCCGTTGATGACAACGTTTCCGTCGGCGTCCGCCAGCTTCCGGCGAAGCCGCGACACATGGGTTTCCAGAGCGTTGGGCTGAACCTCGTCATCCATCGCAAAAACAGCTTCCATCAGCACGGCGCGCGGCACCATCCGCCCGACGCGTCGAAACAAGGCTTCCAGAACCAGGGTCTCCCGGCGCGTCAGCTCGAGCGGTTGATCTCTGATGCTCGCTTCACGGTTCGCCATGTCGAAGGATAGCTGGCCAATCCGCACTGTCTCCGATTGCATCGTCGCGGGGCGCCGCAGCAGCGCACGCAATCGCGCCAGCAGCTCTTCGACAGCGAAGGGCTTGGTCAGGTAGTCGTCCGCACCATGATCGAGCCCGGCGACGCGATCGGTGATATCGCCGCGCACGGTGAGAACGATCACGGGCACAAGATTGCCGCGCGCACGAAGCTTCGGAATCAAGGTGAGACCGTCACCGTCGGGCAGCTGACGATCCAGGATCAGTACATCGTGAATCGTAGATGCCGCGATTTCTTCGGCATCGGCGAGACTGGGCGCATGGTCGACGATCATGTCGTGGCGTGACAGCACCGTCAGCAGGGCTGACGCCATCTCGGGTTCGTCTTCGACAAGCAATACACGCATCAACGGGTCCTGATCCGCGATCGAGCGCGGTCCTGTTTAGAGAGCTATCGCAGGTTTCTGTCGTCTGCCTTGCGAAAACATGTCGGCGTGCATTTTTGCAAATTCTCATCAGGCGGTAGGCGGCGACAGGTAATCGACAGGGAAATCTGAAATCTCGTCGCTACGCCATGGTCAAGGAAAATCACCGGGGATCTGGCACACTGATTGGGGATTTCAATGTTTACGAAGAACGCAACCGCGCGGGACGCGCTGCCTGTCTCGCGCAGCCCGATGCCGGGCGGCCTTGTCGCCGATATGGCATCCTTCATACGTGAGTGGATTCGCAACCCGCGCAGCGTCGCCGCCATCGCGCCGTCCGGACGCGCACTCGCATCGCTCATCACCAGCGAGATTTCGTCATCCACCGGGCCTGTCATCGAGCTCGGTTCAGGCACAGGCGCCTTCACGCGTGCGTTGCTGAAGCGCGGCGTCGATGAGGCCGACCTGACTCTGGTCGAATATGGCTCCGATTTCGTCCGGCTGCTGCAGCGGCGTTTTCCCGACGCGCGCACTCTGTGGATGGACGCAAGCTGGTTGAACCGGGGCGAGTTGTTCAAGGATGCGTCGGTCGGCGCCGTGGTGTGTGGTCTCGGTCTGCTGAACATGAAGGACACGAAAGTCGCGGACATCCTGCGCGGCGCGTTTCGCTATCTGCGCCCCGGCGGTGCGTTCTATCTGTTCACTTACGGGCCCCGTTGTTCGGTCCCACCGGCCATACTCGCCGAGTTGGATCTCGAAGTCAGCTATTTGGGGACGACGATCAAGAACATTCCCCCTGCGTCGGTCTATCGGTTGTCTCGCCGTCGCTCGAAGGTGGCTTGACGATGGAAGCAACTCATATCGTCTCGTCATTTGTAAGCTTGGGCTATCTCGGGCTGTTCTGCATCGCCTTTGCGGAAAAGCTCATTCCCGTGGTGCCATCCTATGTCATGCTCATGCTGCTGGGGATGACGGTCTCCGATAGCACGGGCCTGTGTCTCGCCGTCGCCGCGACCGTGCTGGGCTCTCTGGCAGCGTCCATCGCCTGGTACGCGGTTGGTCGCATTCTCGGCGAACGGCGCATTCAGACCCTTGTCACCCGTTTCGGGCGCTACCTGCTTCTGCGCGTTCAAACCTATGATCGTCTCGCCGCGTCCTATCGCCGGCGCCGCTTCCTCGTCACCTTGATCGGGCAGACGATACCCGTTGCGCGCATCTATCTCGCATTGCCCGCCGGTGTCTTGCGGCTTCGCCTGACATCATTCGCAATGGCTGCTGGTCTGGGCATCCTGATCTGGAATACGCCGTTCCTGGTGCTCGGCTATGCCTTGCGCGAGGCGTCATACGATCCGGTCGATATGGGCTTTCGCGCATCCGTTGCGCTTGTCGCGGCCGAACTCTTCGTGCTCGCCATCCTCAAACTCGTCGGCCGCCGCGCGGCTGCACATCAGCGATCCGCGTGAAGTGCAGGTCCTTTGGCAAGTCGCCAGATCGGCACTTTTCGATGCATTTTGCCTTTCCGAAATTTCCTCCCCGTTCACCATTCAGCCACGGTTGGTGTGCAACAACGGCCGCTCGATTTTGGGGGATTGCCGATGAAGCGGGTGGCTCTGGCCAGTCTGGGAATGTTGTTGCTGGCGGGCTGCGGAACCACCGTGGAACAGGCGCCCGATCAGCCGACCATGTATCTCAGCATGGCCAATGGCGGCGCCAAGCTCGATCCGCAGGCGGCCGCCTCGATGATCTCGCTATATCGCCAGAACAACGGCCTTGGTCCCGTCGTGGTCGATCCCGCATTGATGGCGCTGGCGGAGGATCAGTCCACTGCCATGGCCAAGAAGAACAAGCTGGACCACGACGTGAAGGCGCCACTCGCCAAGCGCCTCAATTCCGGCGGCTATCCTGCCACCGTCGCTGTCGAGAATGTCTCTGCCGGTTACCACACCCTCGCTGAGGCCTTTTCGGGCTGGCGGGATTCGCCGCCGCATCGGGCCAACATGCTGAAGTCCGGTGTCACAAAACTCGGCATTGCCGCCATCTATGCTCCCGGCACCAAGTACAAGGTGTTCTGGACCATGATCCTGGCCGAGACCGAGAAGCCACGCTGAGCTGAAGGCTTTGTGATGCTGCCCCGCAGCATCGGCAATTGACGCCACGGAGCGAGCGGGCCACGGTGCCGGTTCCCGCACACCGCGATCTCGGATGACTCATGGACATGTCCGCATCATCGACCGATCAGGCCGCA
>CALRZK010000198.1:0-6256 GCA_943372615.1 Bradyrhizobium ivorense
GCCGGCCAGAAATACAATTCTTCGATCGTCGGCGGCGCCGTTGTCATGCTGGATGCGATCGCCAATCGCATCCAGGCCAATTTTGGCGCGTCATACGGCACAGGGAATACGGACCAGACCGTCCAGTACGGATCGCTCGATCCGTCGGATCCGACGCCGAGCACCTATACGAATTACAGCACGTTCAGCGCCCAATTGAAGAAGGACGCCAGCCTCACCGCCAGTGGTGTGAGCGGTGAGATCACCAGCCTATCGCAGGCCAGCACACGCCAGCTTGGTGCCAGTCTCGGCCAGCCCAATCTGACGGTCTGCCAATGCGAATATACGCGTTGGGGTTTTTGGAGCGTGAAGACGCCTGATCCCAATCTCGGTGTCTTCGGCACTTGGGTCGCAGGACAGCCGGCACTGGCCAGCGACATGCCGACCACAGGCACCGCGAGCTACGTCGGCCATGTCATCGCCAATGTGGGCAACACCACCGGCGATGTGCGGCAGGCCGTCGGCAATTTCTCCAACACCGTGGATTTCGGCGCGCGGACCGGCAATGTCGCCGTGACCGGTCTGGACAATACGAATTATCGGGGCAACGTGCCGCTGGTTCCCGGGAGCGTGGCTTTCGGCGGCAATATCGCCGGCGACGTCGGCAACCGGAACATGACTCTGGTGGGCGGCTTCGTTCGCGGCGCCACCAGCCCGGTCGGCGAAATGGGCGGCACTGTCGCCATCACCGGCACCAACTATGTCGGCGGCGGCAGCTTTGCCGCGGCGATCAAGCGATAGATGGATTCAACCTCTCCCCGCCTTTCCGCGGGACGAGGGCGACACGGCGGAGCGCAGCCGTGCCGCCAAAATACGCTCTTCATCCGCCTCTGCTTCGCAGAGGCACTTTCTCCCCCTGGGGGAGAAGGAAGAAGCGATCAATGCTTGAAGTGCCGTGTTCCGGTGAACACCATGGCAATGCCGGCATCGTCCGCCGCCTTGATCACTTCGTCGTCGCGCACCGAGCCGCCCGGCTGAATCACCGCCGTCGCACCGGCCTCGATCGCCACCAGCAGACCATCCGCGAACGGGAAGAACGCATCGGAAGCGACCACCGAACCCTTGGTCATCGGCTCGGCAAGCTTCATCTCGGCCGCCGCATCCTGCGCCTTGCGGGCAGCGATGCGCGCCGAGTCGATGCGGCTCATCTGGCCGGCGCCAACGCCGACGGTGGCGAGGTCCTTTGCGTAGACAATCGTGTTCGACTTGATGTGCTTGGCCACACGAAACGCGAATTTGAGATCGCGCAATTCAGCGTCGGTCGGCTGACGCTTGGTCACGACCTTGAGCGTCATGTCGTCGACGACGGCATTGTCGCGGCTCTGCACCAGCAGACCGCCGGCCACCGTCTTCGCGGTGAAGCCACCGGCGCGCGGATCGGGCAGGCTGCCGGCCAGCAGCAGGCGCAGGTTCTTCTTCGCGGCGACGATGGCGATCGCTTCATCCGTTGCATCCGGCGCCACGATCACTTCGGTGAAGATCTCGGTGATCACCTTTGCGGTCTCGGCATCGAGCGTCTGGTTCAGGGCGACGATGCCACCGAAAGCCGAGGTGGAATCGCAGGCCAGCGCCTTGCGATAGGCCTCGACCAGATTGCTGCCTTCGGCCACGCCGCAGGGATTGGCGTGCTTGACGATGACGCAGGCGGCGGTGCGCTTCGGATCGAACTCGGCGATGGCCTCATAGGCCGCGTCGGTGTCGTTGATATTGTTGTAGGAGAGCTGCTTGCCCTGCACCTGCCGCGCCGAGGCCACGCCGGGGCGCAGTTCAGGGGTGCGATAGAAGGCGGCAGTCTGGTGCGGATTCTCGCCATAGCGCAGCGCTTCCACCAGCTTGCCGCCGACGGCGCGGAAATCCGGCGCTTCGGTCTTGAGCTGTTCGGCGAACCAGTTGGAAATCGCGGCGTCATAGGCGGCCGTGCGCGCATAGGCCTTGGCGGCCAGGCGGCGGCGCAGCGTCTGCGTGGTGGCGCCCTTGTTGGTGGCGAGTTCATCGAGCACCGACTGATAGTCGGATGGCTCGACCACGACGGTGACGTCGTCATGGTTCTTCGAGGCGGCGCGGATCATCGCGGGGCCTCCGATATCGATATTCTCGATGCAGTCGTCCCACGACGCGTTCTTCGCGACGGTCTCTTCGAACGGATAGAGATTCACCACCAGGAGATCGATCTGCTGGATGCCGTGATCGGCCATGGCCTTCTTGTGCTCGGCATTGTCGCGGATCGCCAGCAGGCCGCCATGCACCTTCGGATGCAGCGTCTTGACGCGGCCATCCATCATTTCCGGGAAGCCGGTGAGATCGGAGACGTCGGACACTTTCAGGCCCGCCGCAGCGATCGCCTTGGCGGTGCCGCCGGTGGAGACCAGATCGACGCCATGCGCGGACAGCGCGCGGGCGAATTCGATCAGTCCGGACTTATCGGAAACGGACAAGAGAGCGCGAGTGACCTTGCGCGGATGGTCGGTCATGACTGGTGTATCCCGTGGAGAAGGCAGCCGCGTAGCATGGTTTGGCGGGGCGTGAAACCGGGCCGGTTGGCATGCCAGAAATTTGCAAGCCAACCTGTAGGGCGGCCCCGATCGCCTTACGCCGCCTTGACCCGGATCGTCGGGATTTTGCTTACATCCTCGCTCTGTTCCGCCTGCCAGGTATCATAGGCGGCCTGCATGCGGCTCCATACCCCGGCGCCATCGCCGAACAGCTTGCCCAGACGGACAGCCATCGTCGCGGAAACCGGCTTCTTTTCACGCAGAATGTCATACAGGTGCTGGCGCGAAATCCCGAGCAGTTCGGCAATCTCAGCCTTGGTCCGGCCGGTTGCAGGGATGATGTCTTCGCGGAGGAGTGCTCCGGGATGGGTCGGGCAGCGTTGGGTGTTGCGTTTCGCCTGATAGAGCATCGGTGCCTCTCAGCGATACTGCTCGAAATCGACACGGCATGCCTGGCCATCGTCGAATTCGACGGTGATGCAACTCTACCCTCATCCTGAGGAGCCGCGAAGCGGCGTCTCGAAGGATGGCGGGGGAGCTCCATCAGCTCATGGTTCGAGACGGCGCTTTGCGCCTCCTCACCATGAGGGGCTGAGTTCTTGATTTACAACGGCAATTCCGGCTCGCGCCGCGCATTCCTGCGCGCGCTCGTCTGCGACGGCGACGAATTCGACCGCGCAAAGCTCCAGCGCACGCTGCCGGTCTGCCGCGCATCCTGGTGGATCACGATCTGGGCTGTTCGGCGCGGACCGTCATTGCCGGCCAGGAACACGCTGTCCTCGAGATCGACCTTGTCGTCCAGCGCCTCGAAGGTCCAGACGTCGCGGTTCGGCAATACCAGCATGACGCCGCGGGCGTCGCTCAGCCGGCTCGCTTTGACCGATGGATGCAGATGGAAGCGAACCGCATAATCGGTGTTGTTGCCCTTCAGCCGCGATCCCGGCGCCGGCGCGACGATGTCCTCGCCGTCCAGCCGGTTGCCATCGGCGGCGATGGTCAGGATACGGCGGTGTTCGATGCCGAAACGCGATTTATAGCCGTCATGGGCCGTGGTGAGCATGGTGCCGTCGGCCATGACCTCGCGATAATTCTCGACATTGTTCGGGCCCGAGGTGATCGGTGATCCCCGCAAGAACTTCTTCATCGCGCCGGCTTCGACGAACTGGCTCGACGAGACATTGTGATAGCTCACCGTCGAATGCGCCGCGGTGGAACGCGCGAAGACACGCCAGTTGTCGCGTGTCGTCGAAGGCATGCCACAATTGACGACAATGCGGCTGGCGCCTGACGACAATTCAAAAGCCAGCGTGCCGGCATGCGCTTCATGGCTGACATCGGGCGGCGGCGGTGGGCCGGTGTCGATCACCACGGTCATGTTGCCGGCTTCGAGACGCTGGAAGCCGGTATGCGGCATATGTGCCATCGGCACGCCATGGGTGTCGTCATAAGCCAGCAGCGTGGCAACCAGATGCGATGGTGTCGCACTCATGCCGTTGAACAGCGCGAAATTGCCGTCGCCATGGCGGAAGAAGCGCAGCATCGGCATCATGCGGTCGATGGCATTCAGCAAGGCCGGCGGCGGCGCGATATTTCGTGCCGCAAAAGTCTGGCGCAGTGGCAGCAGGTCGATCAGCAATTCGATCAGTGCATTGGGATTGCGCGAGACATGGCCGCCATCGGGCAGGATCTGCTTCTGCAATTCATCCGAGAGCCGCTTCGCCGCGGCACGGATGTTGTTGGCCTGATTGGCGAGGCAGAGCGAGGCGTAGCACAGCGCGATGAGCACCTGCATCTTGGGCAGGCCGTCAGCTGCGCTCGCCAGCGCATAGCGCAGGGTGCGGATCTCGCGCGCCAGCATGCGCAGATAACGGCGATAGAATTTGCCATCGGTGTCACCAAGCACCAGCGGCGCTTGCGACAGCAGCGAGATCACGCGGCGCGCCACCACTTCGGGTCGGCGACCGATCGGCCGCTTGCGCCCCGTGTTCGACATCCAGTCGTCGATCAAC
Source organism: Bradyrhizobium ivorense (assembly GCA_943372615.1). GTDB lineage: Bacteria > Pseudomonadota > Alphaproteobacteria > Rhizobiales > Xanthobacteraceae > Tardiphaga > Tardiphaga ivorense_A. The sequence goes on from CALRZK010000198.1 coordinate 4,541, forward strand.
GAGCGCGCATTGGCGCGGGTGATGGCGGTGTCGGCGGCACGCAGGTGGCGCAGCCAGCCAAAGCCGAGCAGCGAGACTTCCCAGTCTTCCGACGGCGGCTCAAGATCGAAGATCGAACGGCCATGGCAGGTGACGATCTTGCCGGCAAAGACGAAGCGACCGGCATAGATTTCAGCTGCACGCGTGGCGTCAGTCGTGCGCAGGTCGTGTGGCGCGATCAGCAGGCGATCGGTACGGCCGGGCCACAGACGCGAGACCGCCGCCGAGCCGCCGGACATGCGCGCCAGCGCACTCCGCGCGAAGCGGCCGAGGATCAGCCTCGATATACGTCTGCGATGAGCGACCACGTGCGCCTTGGAATGGGAGGGAGAAAGGTTGTTGCGAATCCTTTTTAGCCGGAAACGCCGCCCGCACACAGCACAAGGAGGCGCCCTGTGGACGCCTGCCGAATCAGGAGGTTACGTCGTGGATATCAGGATTTGATCAGCCGCGCCGCATAGAAGCCGTCGAGCCCGCCGAGCCGGGGATCGGCGTGCGGCAAATGGCTTGGCAGCGTACGCAAATCGCCATCGGGCGTGATGATCTCGGCGAGACCGGCGACTTCGCCGGCCGTGGCCGGCATGCGACGCATGCTGCTGTCATTCGCCAGCAGATCGGCGATGGCGTGTTCGCCCTCGTCGGGTTCCATCGAACAGGTGCAATAGACCAGCACGCCGCCGGGCTTCAGCATGGTCACAGCCTTGGCCAGCAGTCGGCGCTGCAGGGCCGTCAGCATGGTGATGTCGGCTTCCTGTTTCAGCCAGGCGACATCGGGATGGCGGCGGATGGTGCCAGTGGAGGAACATGGGGCGTCCAGCAGAACGGCGTCAAAGCCTTCGCCGGGATATTCGGTGCCGTCGGACACGACGGTTTCCGCCTGCAGCGACAGTCGCGCGAGATTTTCGCGCAGACGCGCCACGCGGTTGGGCGAGCGGTCCACCGCCACCACATCGGCGCCGGCCTGGGCGAGCTGCGCCGTCTTGCCGCCCGGTGCGGCGCAGAGATCGACGATGCGCTTGCCGTTGAGGTCGCCGAACAGCCGTGCCGGCAGCGCGGCGGCGGCGTCCTGCACCCACCACTGGCCATCATTGAAGCCGGGCAGCATGGTCACCGAGCCCTGCAGTAGCGTGCGCACGGTGCCGGTCGGCAGCACCTCGCCATGCAGGCGTGTCGCCCAGGCTTCAGCCTCGGACTTCACGGTGAGATCGAGCGATGGCTCGTGGCTCAGCGCGGTCGCGATGTCGCGCGCGGTGGCTTCGCCGTAATGCGCGGACCAGCGCGCGAACAGCCACGGCGGAATGTCGAGGCTCTGGCCGGCGGTTTCCTCCACCAGCTCCTTGCCCTCGCGGGCGCAACGGCGCAGCACGGCATTGACAAGCCCGGCATATTTCGCGGCGCGACGGTCGGATTGCACCATGCGCACGGACAGATCAACGGCGGCGTGATCCGGCACGTCCATCCAGAGAATTTGCGCAGCGCCGATCAACAGCGCGCTTTGCGCACGCGGCGCATCGGTGGGAATACCGCGATCGAGCAGGCGCGAGAGAATCTGGCCGAGCGTGCCGAGGCGACGGAGAATCGTCGCGACAAGGCGCCGCATCAACGCGCGGTCGCGGTCCGAGAGTGTTTTCAAGCCGGGATGGGCCGCGGCGCCTTCGAGCTGGTCATCGAGCGTGC
>CALRZK010000199.1:0-6243 GCA_943372615.1 Bradyrhizobium ivorense
GCTGCTGCATGACACGATCGAGGATACCGAAGCGACGCGCGCCGAGATCGACAAGCTGTTCGGTCCGGATATCGGCGCGCTGGTCGAGGGCCTCACCAAGCTGAAGCGACTTGAGCTGGTCTCGCGTGAGGCCAAGCAGGCCGAGAATCTGCGCAAGCTGCTGCTCGCCATCGCCGACGATGTGCGCGTGCTGCTGATCAAGCTCGCCGACCGTCTGCACAACATGCGGACCATGGAATTCATGCCGCCGGCCTCGCGCCGCCGCATCGCCGACGAGACGCTGGATATCTATGCGCCGCTCGCCGGTCGCATGGGTATGCAGGCGATGCGCGAGGAGCTGGAGGAGCTGTCCTTTAAGGTGCTCGATCCCGACGCGCATCTGGTCGTGGTGCAGCGGCTCGATGCGCTCACCGAGCGCAATCGCGATCTGATCGGCATGATCGAAACGCATCTGTCCAGCAAGCTGCAGAAGAACGGCATGAAGGCGCGCGTCAGCGGCCGCCGCAAAAAACCGTTTTCGATCTGGACCAAGATGAAGCGCAAGTCGGTTGGCTTCGAGCAGCTCTCCGACATCTACGGTTTCCGCATCGTCATAGACGATCTGGAATCCTGCTATCGCGCGCTCGGTGTCGTCCACACGACATGGCCGGTCGTGCCCGGCCGCTTCAAGGACTACATTTCGACGCCGAAGCAGAACGACTACCGTTCGCTGCACACCACGGTGATCGGCCCCGGCAATCAGCGCGTCGAACTGCAGATCCGCACCGAGGAGATGAACCGTATCGCCGAATACGGTATCGCCGCGCATGCGTTCTACAAGGAAGGCGCGGGCTCGCCGAATGAGCGGCTGAAGAAGGAATCCAACGCCTTCGCCTGGCTGCGCCACACCATCGGCATTCTCTCCGAGAGTACCAATCCGGAAGAATTCCTCGAGCACACCAAGCTCGAACTGTTCCACGACCAGGTGTTCTGCTTCACGCCGAAAGGCAAGCTGATCGCTCTGCCGCGCAACGCCAATGTCATCGACTTCGCTTATGCGGTGCATACCGATGTCGGCAACTCGGCGGTCGGCTGCAAGATCAACGGAAAATTCGCGCCGCTGTCGTCCGAACTGCAGAATGGCGACGAGGTCGAAGTGCTGACGTCGAAGGCGCAGCAGGCGCCGCCGGCCGCATGGGAGTCCCTTGCGATCACCGGCAAGGCGCGCGCCGCGATCCGTCGCGCGACCCGCACCGCGATGCGCGATCAATATGCGAGCCTCGGCCGCCGCATCGTCGAGCGCCTGTTTGCCCGCGCCAAGATCGAATATGCCGATGATCAGTTGAAGGGCGCACTGCCGCGTCTCGCGCGCACATCCATCGATGACGTGATGGCTTCGGTTGGCCGCGGCGAGTTGCGCGCCGCTGACGTCGCGCGCGCGATGTATCCCGATTACAAGGAAGAGCGCGTCGGCGGTCGTTATGCGGCCAACAAGAAGAGCACGGCCGATAAGGTGCGCTCGGGCGAGGGCGCCGGAAAATTCACCTCGGTGATCTCCATCGGCGGCGTCAATTCCGACCTGCCGGTGCGCTTTGCGCCCAATGGCGGCGCCGTGCCGGGCGATCGCATTGTCGGTATCGTCACGCCGGGCGAGGGCATCACCATCTATCCGATCCAGTCGCCGGCCTTGCGCGAATTCGAGGAAGAGCCGGAGCGCTGGGTCGATGTGCGCTGGGACGTCGACGATAGTTCGCCGCAGCGTTTTCCGGCACGGCTGTTTTTGCAGAACGTGAATGAGCCGGGCTCACTGGCGCAGATCGCCCAGGTGATCGCCGATCACGACGGCAATATCGACAATATCAGCATGCATCGCCGCTCGCCTGACTTCACCGAGCAGACCATCGATCTCGGCGTCTACGACCTGAAGCATCTCAGCGCGATCATCGCGCAACTGCGTGCAAAAGCGGTAGTGGCGAAAGTGGAGCGGGTCGACGGATAGGGGGCAGCGACGCGCCTCTTTTCCCTCCCCCAAGCCGCGTAGCGGCGCAGTGGGGAGGGTGGCCTGAGCGTAGCGAAGGTCGGGTGGGGCAGCCCCACGTGATGTCCTGCCGTGGGGATAGACCCCACCCGTCTTGAAGCTCGCTGAACGCTCGCTTCAATCCACCCTCCCCAGTCGCTTCGCTCCGGGGAGGGAGAACCGGAGCGCCTTCGCGATCCGTTGTTCTTGTTTCGTTATCGATAAAATTCCCATCGTCGCCATTACCCCTCCCGTCTTGTTCACGAGGTGCGCTCTCATGAGGCGTCTTTGAGTGGAGCGAGATGCGGCGCCTGCGGGTGAGGGAGGACGTATCTTCACACTCGGGTGGTCGAGGGTCACCGTCCGGGCCCAATACGGGGCTCTGCCGCTAGCGCGGCTGGACGTGGTGCGGGCGAAGGCAGGGAAACCTGTCGGATGAATCCCTTGCGAGGGATTGCCCAGTACCCGGAAGAACGGTCCTTCGACTGAAACAACGTCGCGGTGGCGCGCCGTAAGGCGTTGCGCGGTTGCGGTTTCGCTGGCGATCCAGCGAGACGGACTGCGTCAAGTACTACCCAAGTGCGCCTTACGGCGTGCTGCCTCCCCTCATATTGCGAGGGGAGAAATGCTTACACCTCGGATGCCTCAGGCGCCGCGAGAATGCGAGCGCGTGATTTTCGACGATGGGGTTGTTTGACATATAAACCTCAATTGTACGTGGCAGATTGTACATGTTGTCCGTGTGTATCGAATCTGATACAGGGGGGCGGTGTGAAGCCGATTGAATGGCTTGGTAACAGCCGGGATGTGTTGAAGGCCTTTCCCGAAGATGCTCGCCTTTCTGTGGGATATCAGCTCGAACGTGTGCAGCACGGCGATGAGCCACAAGATTGGAAGCCGATGACAACGGTCGGCGCAGGCGTGCGGGAGATACGTGTGCGAGAAGCTTCCGGCGCGTTTCGTGTGATTTATCTCGCGACGATGCATGATCGCGTGCTGGTGCTCCACGCGTTTCAGAAGAAGAGCCGCGCGACGCCGCACAGGGATATCGAGCTCGCGGCGCAGAGGCTGAAGGCATGGAAGGCTGCTCAATGACGGACAAGGTGCTGAAAACCGAAACCTTTGCCAATGTCTGGGACGCGCTGGCGGAGAGCGAGCAGGAAGCCGCCAATCTCAAGGCGCGCTCGGCGCTGCTTCATGCGATCATCAAGACCGTCGAAGCGTGGGACCTGTCCCAGACGGAGGCTGCGCATCGGCTCGGCCTGACCCGCCCGCGGCTGAACGATCTGTTGCGCGGCAAGCTGGCCAAATTCTCGCTGGATGCGCTGGTCAATATCGCGACCGCTGCGCGGCTTAAGATCGAGATCAAGGTCCGGAAAGCCGCCTGAGCCCACCAATTCCGGAAATCCTGCTCTCCGCTTTTGTGAGGGCTCGCCAACCAGATTGGCAAACTGCTTCCCTGCAAGCGAAAACCTCCATGAGGCTTTCATCTCCATTCCGCTCAGTGAAATTCGCGTCCGCAGTGTGAAATGTTGTCGCTTGCCAAGCCTGTCTGGAATCGTCAGAAAAAACTGAACTGGGACACAACACCAAGCGGAGAGACGATTGAGTATCAAGGGCAAGGCCTATATCGCGGGCATCTATGAGCATCCGACGCGGCATGCGCCGGACAAATCTCTCTGGCAGCTGCATGCCGAAGTCGCCAAGGGCGCGCTCGAGGACGCGGGCCTGACCAACAAGGACGTCGACGGTTTGTTCATCGCCGGCGATGCCAATGGCGGCCTGTGGCCGATGACCGACTATCTCGGTCTCAAGCCGCGTCATGTGGACTCGACCGAAACCGGCGGCTGCTCCTACATCATCGCGCTCGGTCACGCCGCGCAGGCGATCGCGCTCGGCAAGTGCTCGGTCGCGCTGATCACGCTGGCCGGCAAGCCGCGCACGATGCCGGCAGCGCCGCGCGCGCAGGGCGCCGAAGCCGATTTCGAAACCGCTTTCGGCGCCACCACGCACAATGCCTATGGCATGGCCGCGATGCGCCACATGCACGAATATGGCACCACCAGCGAACAGCTCGCCTGGATCAAGGTCGCGGCCTCGCATCACGCGCAATACAATCCGCATGCGATGCTCAAGGATGTGGTCACCGTCGAGGACGTGCTGAACTCGCCGATGATCTCCGATCCGCTGCGCCGCATGGATTGCTGCGTGGTCACCGATGGCGGCGGCGCGCTCATCGTCACCACCGAAGAGATTGCCAAGAGCCTGAAGAAACCGCTGGTGCGCCTGATCGGCCATGGCGAGGCCATGAAGGGCCCGCGCGGCGGCAAGGATCTCGACCTCACTTATTCGGCCGGCGTGTGGTCTGGTCCGCGCGCCTTCGAGGAAGCGGGCGTGACGCCGCAGGACATGAAGTATGCGTCGATCTATGACTCATTCACCATCACCGTGCTGATGCAGCTCGAAGATCTCGGCTTCTGCAAGAAGGGCGAGGGCGGCAAGTTCGTCTCCGATGGCAACCTGATCTCGGGCGTCGGCAAGCTGCCGTTCAACACCGACGGCGGTGGTCTCTGCAGCAACCACCCGATCAATCGCGGTGGCATGACCAAGATCCTCGAAGCCGTGCGCCAGCTGCGCGGCGAAGCCCATCCGAAGCTGCAGGTCCCGAACTGCGACCTCGCCATTGCTCACGGCACCGGCGGCCTGCTCGGCGTGCGCCATGCTGCCTCGACCGCCATTCTGGAGCGCGTGTGATGACTGAAGCCAAGAAGTATCCAGCCCCTCTGGGCAATCCCGAAACCCAGCCGTTCTGGGATGCGGCCAAGGACGGCAAGTTCCTGATCAAGCGCTGCACCGGCTGCGGCGAGGCGCATTTCTTCCCGCGCTCGATCTGCCCGTTCTGCTTCTCCGACAAGACCGAGTGGGAAGAGAGCTCGGGCGAGGGGGAGATCTACACCTACAGCCACATGCGCAAATCGGCGACCGGTGCTTACGTCATCGCCTATGTGACGCTGAAGGAAGGTCCGTCGGTGCAGACCAACATCGTCGATTGCGATCCGGCGACGGTGAAGATCGGCCAGAAGGTGAAGGTGGTGTGGAAGCCGACTGACGGCGCGCCATTGCCGTTCTTCACGCCGTCGTAGTTCTTCCCCTCTCCCGCCAGGCGAAGCGAAGCTTCGCTAGGGCGGGAGAGGGTGGATCGACCGCGTAGCGGTCGAGACGGGAGAGGGAAAGCCACAAGCTCAGGCCCTCTCTCCACGGAGATTGAGTTAACTGCCTGCGCTCCTCTCTCCCGCAAGCGGGAGAGAGGACAAATATAAGCGCCGTCAAACAAGAAACGGGAGAGAACGCACATGCCAATCGTCTACGAAGAGCTGATGGCGATGAAGAATATCGGCCAGACGTATTCCTGGACCGATCGCGAGGTCATGCTCTACGCCTATGGCATCGGCCTCGGTGCCGATCCCATGAACGAGACCGAACTCGCTTTCGTCAATGAAGGCACCTACACGCCGCGCCCGCTCAAGGTCGTGCCGACCTTCGCGTCCGTCGCCGCATGGGGCTCCGGTCCCGGCGACATGAAGCTCAACCGCGTCATGGTCGTCGATGGCGAGCGCGACATCACCTTCCACAAGCCGCTGCCGGTGGAAGCGAAGATCACGGCCGACAGCTCGGTGCTCGGCGTGTTCGACAAGGGCGCCGACAAGGGCGCGGTCATCCTGCACCAGACGATCCTGCGCGACGAAAGTGGCGAGGCTCTTGCGACGCTCGTGGCCTCGCGCTTTGCCCGCGGCGATGGCGGTTTTGGTGGTCCGTCCGAAGGCCAGCCCGAAGCGCATAAAGTGCCAACCCGCGCGCCGGACAAGACCGTCGACATCACCACGCGCCCGGATCAGGCGCTGGTCTATCGCCTCTGCGGCGACCGCAATCCGCTGCACTCGGATCCCGAGTTCGCCAAGAAAGCCGGTTTCCCGCGTCCGATCCTGCACGGCATGTGCACCTATGGCATCACCTGCCGCGGCGTGCTGCAGACCTTTGCCGATTACGATCCGTCCGCCTTCAAACAGCACGGCGCGCGCTTCTCGTCGCCGGTGTTTCCGGGCGAGACGGTCACCATGGATCTGTGGAAGGACGGCAATGTGGTGAGTTTTGAAGCCAAGGTGAAGGACCGCGGCGTCACCGTGATCAAGAGCGGGCGGACCGTGCTGGCGTAATTCCTTCTCCCCGCTTGCGGGGAGAAGGTGGCC
>CALRZK010000200.1:0-6230 GCA_943372615.1 Bradyrhizobium ivorense
TATTCCGGCACATAGAGCGCAAAGCTGCCGCGCGCGCCGGGCTCACCGCCGCCATGGATCACACCGGTGCCTGCTGCCGGCGGCTGCGCCAGCCGCTCCACCAGGGCAGCATCCTCGCGCAACTCCGGCGGCAGGAAGAAGCTGCTGACCGGCGGCAACCGTGCCACCGTCGCATACAGGGATTCCTGCGCGCGCGGGGAATGGCGCAAGGCTCGAAAGACCATGGTGATGTCGCCGCCCGGTTGCTGTGCGGTGCGCAGGCCGGCGATGCCGGCCAGAACGGCGTCACTTGCGGCATCGAGATGATAGCGCAGTTCAGCGAAATCCTCCGGCCACGCGCCGAGATTCGCGCGCGCCGCCTGTAGCTCCTGTTCAGGTGTGCCGACGGCTTCCATCACGGCATCAAAGGCGGGCGGATGTAGATTGCGCGCGACAAAGTGCAATGCTTCCAGCCCTTGCAGCAGCGGCGGCAGCAAGGCGACGATGTCGTCGACCATTTTATCGCTCATCATCTCTCCCAGACTGGCCGCTGATTGGCGTCGCATAGGTAGTTGCGCACGCTTACGGCCTTATTCTGATCGATCCATAAAATTATTCGCGAATTTGCGAAAGGCTTCATTGGCTTTGATTCTGTTTTCTGATGACCGCAACAGTAAGCACTGCTGCGGCGTGTCGCGCATCGACACCAGCCGCAGCACAGCGGCGTGGAGTTTCAGTCATGCGTTCGGCCTTGTCGGCATTGCTATCGGCCGTATTCGTTACTCCTGCGCTCGCACAGAATATCGACAATTCCAGCGCACTCGGCCTGCGCGGCAGCGATACTGCAGCCATTGCCGGACAAGCCCGCCAGCAACCCAATCTGCAGCCGAACGCTGCATCGCGGCCAATCGATGGCACGGCGATCGCGACGCCGGCAGTGACAGCGCCGTATAAGGGCCATGACTTCGCCGATGGCACGCTGCGGCTCGGGATCACCGCAGCCACGATGTATGACGACAACGTCTTTGCCGGACGCACGCAGCGACTCTCGGATACATCCTTCATCGGGCGGCCGGAGTTTTCCTGGATCAAGCAGGGCCAGGGCTATGGCGTCGGCGTCGATGGCTATCTCGAAGCACGGCGTTACGTTCGATACAATTCCGAAGACCAGCTGAATGGATCGATCGGCGGCACGTTCACCGTCATGCCGGACAACGACACGCAGGTCATCGGCAATGCGCGTTATGTCCGTGGCCATCTCGAACGCGGCACCTCGGAAATCGTCGGCCCCGGCGGTTTCCTGCTCAGCACGGCGTTCGACGCGCCTATTGCCTATGATCAAGGCGCGGGTTCGCTCGCGCTGAACAAACGTTTCGATCGCTGGTGGACATCGGTCGGTGTTGCCGGCTCCGCGGTGGCGTATAAGGATCCCACCATCGGAGAAATCAATGTCGATCTGAGCTACGCCGAAGGCGTGATCAGCGTGGTCAACGGCCGCCTCGGCTATGTCGTCGCGCCGCAGACCAGCGTGTTCGTCGAAGCTGCGGGCAATCGGCGCGACTGGAAAGTCGGCATCTTCGACTCCACCGGCTATCGCACTGTCGGCGGCGTGCTGTTCGAGCAGGGGCCGAATGCGCGGATCAAGGGCGAGGTCTGGGCGGGCTATATGAACCAGGCCTATAGCGGCATCAGCTTCCAGAACGTATCGAGCTGGACCTATGGCGCGTCGCTGGCTTTCCTGTTCACCGATCAACTCACCGGCACCATCGAGGGCCGGCGCGAGGCCAAGGAATCCGCGCTCAGTCTTGGTGTGATCGGCCCCACCACGCTCGGCGTCAATGCAGTGGCGTGTTCGTCGGGCGCGTCATGTGTCAGCGCCGTGCAATCGTCGGTGAGTGGGCGGCTCGACTACAGACTGCTGCCGAATCTCGTCGTCGGCGCGGGCGCGTCTTTCGTCGTCGATGAATATCTCGGCGAGGCAGCGGGCGGACGCGTCGATCGCACGATCAGCCCACTTGCCTCGGTAAAATACTTCCCGAGCGACAAGCTGAGCTTCGGCTTCGACTATCGCCGCGTCAATTACGATCCGACCGGCGGATGGTCCGCGGGTGTTGGCGCACTGTCCTATTATCGCAATCTTTATCTGGTCTCGGCGAACGGGAAATTCTGATCGCACGAACAAGGCCGCTGGTGAGCGGCCTTGTATTGCTGTCAGCGTGTCGATGCCGCCTGTTTGCCGCGTAACCGATCAACCAGCTTGCGGCATTGCGTGAGGATGCTGCGGCGATACAGCGCCGGCTCGCGCAGGATGGCAACACAGCGATTGGCTGCCGCATCGCTATTGCCATCGCCGGCAATCAGCGAGGTGAAGCCGCCGATAGCGATGCTGCCGCCTCCACCGCCACCGCCACCGCCATTGCCATTGTTGTTGCTGGCGATGTTGTTGCCGCCATTGCCGGCACCGCCAGCGTTCGGGCCGCCATCGCCCGGCGAGCCACCGGCCGGAGGATTGCTACCGGGAGGGTTTCCACCGGGCGGATTGGTGCCAGGAGGATTGGTGCCCGGCGGATTGGTGCCGGGCGGGTTTCCACCGGGAGGATTGCCACCCGGGGGATTGCTACCTCCACCGTTGCCTCCGCCTCCATTGAGGACATTCAAGGTGGCCAGCGTGCCGGACGGACCAGTGCCGTTGTTCAGCACATTGGCGACCACGCCACCGCCCGAAGATGGCGTTCCCGATGTCGCTCCACCACCCGCATTGCCATTACCGATATTGACGGTGCCGAGCGTTCCCGACGGGCCGGAGCCCGCATTCAGCACATTCGCCGCAAGCGCCCCGCCATTGCCACTCGCGCCAGACGGCGAACCGGCTGAGGGCGCCGCGCCATTCAGGGCATTGACGCTCGCCAAACCGCCTGATGAGCCCGGCGTCGCATTGAGCACGCTTGCCGACACGATGCTGCGCGATCCCGTGCCACTGCCACTCCCCGCCGTTGGCGCGCTCGCCCCGGCGCCATTCAGAGCGTTGACCGTCGCCAGACCACCGGAAGGACCCGGCGTCGCGTTCAGCACATTGGCAGTCACCGCGCTGCCACCGCTGCCTGCGCCTGTCGATGGCGCGCCTGTTCCGCTAGAGCCAGCACCATTCAACGCATTCACCGTCGCAAGCCCGCCGGATGGGCCCGGCGTCGCGTTCAGCACATTGCCGGTCACCGCGCTGCCACCGCTGCCTGCGCCTGTCGACGGCGCGCCTGTTCCGCTAGAGCCAGCACCATTCAACGCATTCACCGTCGCAAGGCTGCCGGATGGGCCTGACGTCGCGTTCAGCACATTGGCGGTCACGGCGCTGCCACCGCTGCCTGCGCCTGTCGACGGCGCGCCTGTTCCGGTAGAGCCTGCACCATTCAACGCATTCACCGTCGCAAGGCCGCCGGATGGGCCCGGCGTTGCGTTCAGCACATTCGCCGTCACCGCACTGCGCGGTGCGGTCTCTCCGCCGCCGGTCGCGGCAGGGCGGCGACCATTGAGAGCATTCACTGTCGCGATTGATCCGCGCGACCCGGCCGCCGCGTTCCCGACATTGACCGCAGCCAGCGATGCGCGATCGCTTGGTCGCGATGCGTTGCCGCCATTCCGGTTCAGCACATTCACATTGGCGAGGCGTCCGCGACTGGTGGAACCGGCGCTGAGCGCATTGGCGCCGACCAAGGGACGTTCGCCGCGTGCGCTGGCTGCGCGCGATCGTCCGACCGAGATTTCCGCAGCACGCGCTGCACGGGCCGCCGCCCGCGCCTGGCGCGGACTGAGATAGATAGAATCACCGCCATAGGGCCCGGTTTGCGGGCGCGCTCCGCCGCCATCTCCCATTTGCGCACCACCCGAGAAGAATCCAGCGCCGCCGCCAAAGCCGCTCCCGCTGCTGACAGGCCCAACGCCGGCACGAACCGACGCATCAACGCCGCTGCCACCAACGCCGACGCCCGCGCCGACACCAAGGCCGCCGGCCTGGATGCCGACATTGCCAACACTGATGCCGCCTGTGCCAACGCCGACACTGCCGACACCCACACCGACGCTGCCGACATTCGCGCTCACGCCACCAACACCAATGCCGCCCGCACCAACGCCGACGTTGCCGACACCAACACCCACACTGCCCGCATTGACGCCGACACCACCAACGCTCACACCGCTCGGACCAACACCGACATTGCCAACACCAACACCTGCACTGCCCGCATTGACGCCAACACCGCCGACGCTCACGCCGCCTGCACCAACGCCCACACTACCGACACCGACATTCGCGCCGCCAACAGCGACACCCGTCGATCCGACACTGACACCACCCGGCCCGACACCGACGCTTCCGACATTGACACCAAGATTACCGGCATTGATGCCGATCGACGGCAATCGAATGCCTTGCGCGTCGGCGCCCGTTGCCGTGCCCAGCGCTGCCAAGGCCACGCCTGCGAGCAGTGTGCGATGAATGTTATGAATGCTGGATCGCATGACCTTGCTCCGAACCCGATCGCATCAGCGCGATAGGCGGATTAAAGCGTGCGAGATTATCGACGTTCCTAACGCGGAGAGACCACCGATAATCGGTATCAATGCTTCGTTACTTGTGGCGATTAAGTACCGGACAAAAACAAGTCGATCTATTCCGATGCGCATCTATATCCGCACGGATCTGGTGTCCGGTAGATATCTGCACGTGACGGCTTCCACTCTCTCCCGTCAACACCTATCATCGATCCGAAATTCGGAGACGACCGCAACGATGCGCATCAAACAAGACGATTCCAAGATAGCGCCGGAAGCGTTTTTTGCCTGGGTCTCTGGGCGCGATGATCGTTATGAGCTTGTCGACGGCGACGTGGTGATGATGGCCGGCGCGGGACGCCGGCATGACACGATCGTTACCAATCTGATTTCAAACATACGCCCGCAGACGCGTGGCGGGCCATGCCAAACCTTTACCGGTGATACCTATATCGCCACGGGGCCGATGAGCCGACGGATGCCCGACATGGGCATCGATTGCGGCAACCCGGCCGACGATTCGCTGACGGCAGAAAAGCCAGCGCTAATTGTCGAGGTCCTGTCACCCACGACCCGTAGCTTCGATATCAGCGTCAAGCTCGCTGAATACAAAATGCTGACGTCGTTGCGATACATTCTGTTCGTGGACACGGAGAATCCCTCTATCCAGTTTTTCTGGCGGGATGCAGCAGGCCTTTGGCAGGACACGGTGCTCACTGGCTTGGACGCACGAATCGAACTGCCGAGCATCAATGTCGCGATATCACTGACGGACATTTACGACGAAATCTCGTTTCGGCCAAAACCACGACTAGTCGAGAACGAAAACGACCTCTGAGCCGGCTCTCACGCGCTTACGGATCGAGCTCCGTATCCCAATAGAGATAGTCCATCCAGCTCTCATGCAGATAGTTCGGCGGGAACAGACGGCCGTTGCGATGCAGCTGATGCACGGTCGGCGAGAAGGCCGTCTGGCGCGGGAACATGCCGGCCTGGTGCGTGCTCAGATTGCCCTTGCGCAGATTGCAGGGTGAGCAGGCCGCGACAACGTTTTCCCATGTCGTCTGGCCGCCCTTGGAGCGCGGGATGATGTGATCGAAAGTGAGATCGTCGCGCGAGCCGCAATACTGGCAGGAGAAACGATCGCGCAGAAACACGTTGAAGCGCGTGAAGGCGGGATGCGTCGTCGGCTTCACGAACGACTTCAGCGACACCACACTGGGCAGCTGAAAATCGGCCGAAGGGCTCCGCACCGCGTGATCGTAGAGCGCTACGATATTCACACGGTCGAGAAACACCGCCTTGACCGCGTCCTGCCACGACCAAAGCGACAATGGGTAATAGCTCAGCGGCCGGAAGTCCGCATTGAGTACAAGAACCGGCCAGCCGCCTTGCGAGACATGTGCGTTCAAGTAACGCTCCTGACTCCACAATTCGACTGCGCGAAGCAGCCTGTGTTTCACATACTACAGGCAGCGTGACAGGGTTGTGAAGGGCATAGCTCTGGTCTATCCCCTCCGCAAAAGCATGCCGCAATCCCGGCCTTTTCCGCTACATCGGGTGCCTTCACGAGAGGGCTGCCGCTAGCCGCGGGACGCGTGCCTTGCTCGAGGCTTGCCACGTCTGGACGCTGCCTGATGGTCACTTCGTCACGATATCTTGAGGCCCCGCAATGGCTGCGCGTCTTTGTTCGCGCCCATGAA